>NZ_JAMPKJ010000040.1 GCF_039962115.1 Funiculus sociatus GB2-C1
CTTTTGTTACTTCAAGATATCAAACGATTCCAGCAGTTGGCTCGCACGCAAGGTTTAGACATTTCTGTCTCTGGCTGGCAGTATGGGTAATTGAGAATGGTGCAAGATGTCAGTTAAAACGGGTTGAAAATGTCTGCCAGTTAGCTTTAGCTAACTTTGGCTTTCAGCCCGAAATTTATTTCTGGGCTGACTAATGCCTTGACCTGAATGATGAACGGTATGATGAGGATGATTTCATTGGGACAGCTAGGCGGCTTTGGGTGCAAGGTGGTTGGCATCCGCCCAAGAGAAGATCCGTGTCAACAAGAGTAGCGATCGCTTACTCACTTTCCTCAACTTTCTTGTGAGTTGCTAACCCAGCGATAAAAGCGCCTAAAATTGCCCCAGTCCACAAGCCAGTCGTGCTGCCTTGCATAAACGATCCTGGCATCACCAAAGCTTTGCAAACTGGCTTGTAGCCCGGTATAGGCAAGGTATGACGCGCCCCATTTTCACACTGTTGGGAGTGGGCAGCCCAGCTAAGTTGTCCGCCCGCGTAGGCACCGAAAAAGCCCGATGCCAGTGCTATAAATGTGCAAATTAGGGTTCGGTTTTGAGGTAGCTTTCTCATAGCTAATTGCTAATAGCTAAAAGGTAAAATATTGAATTTTACCTTTTAGCTATTAGCCTTTTTAGATCAACCTGTATTCCGCATTCCGGCGGCGATGCCGTTAATAGTTAACAGCGCGCCGCGCAGCAATTCGCCTTTACTGTAACGAGAGTGAACAACGCCGGATGCGGCTTGTTTCCCATGATGGCGGAGGCGTTTGAGCAGAGAGACTTGCAAGAAGCCTAGGGGTACGATAGTGCCGTTGCGTAACTGCACGGAACGCTGGAGGACTGGATCGCCTTCCAAAAGCTTTTGATGACCTGTGATGCTGAGAACTAAATCGCAAGTAAGGTGAAATTCTTGGGCAATTTGTTCATACAAAGCTTCAAAGCGATCGCGATCTTCCGGTCGAGATAACTCGCGCACGTAGTGGTGAGCAATCTGCAAGTCTACCTTCGAGAGGGTCATTTCTGCCTTGGAAATGACCATTTTGAAGAAAGGCCATTTGAAGTAGAAATAGCGCAGCAGCTTCAGATTTTCCTCTGGCTCCTCGCTCAAGAACTCTTGCAACGCTGTACCGACACCGTACCAACTCGGTAGCAGGAAGCGGCTTTGCGTCCAGCTAAACACCCAAGGAATCGCACGCAGACTAGCTAAATCTTTCTTACCACCACGACGGGCTGGACGAGAGCTGATTTGCAATTGGCTGATTTCTTCGATAGGCGTTACCTGGTGGAAGAAATCCACTAAGTCTGGCTGCTCGTAAATCAGGGCGCGATAATGTGATCGCGATCGCGTCGCCAACTCTTCCATAATTTCATTCCAGGGCTGAATATCATCAAACCCCGTCTGCAACAAGCTTGCCTGAATTACAGCCGTCGTTACTGCTTCCAGATTGTAAAGGGCTAACTCTGGCAACGAGTATTTAGAAGCTAGAACTTCCCCCTGTTCGGTAATTTTGATCCGACCGTTAATCGTGTGACCTGGTTGCGCCAATATCGCCTCGTATGCTGGCCCACCGCCACGACCTACCGAGCCGCCGCGTCCGTGGAAGATGCGTAAAGCGACACCGTATTCCTCAGAGATTTTCTGGAGAATTTTCTGAGCCTTGTGAATTTCCCAATTACTGCTCAAGAACCCGGAATCTTTGTTGCTGTCGGAATAACCCAACATCACTTCTTGCAGAGACGTTACCATCCCATTCTCTAAACCGTTGTAGCCTCCGGCAAGGCAAGCGCGATACAAAGGCAGCTCAAACAGGCTTGCCATGACTGTGGGCGAACGCTTCAGGTCTTCCACCGTTTCAAACAGCGGCACTACCATGATGCTGCTGGTGCCTGTGGCGGGGTCATATAGACCTGCTTCCTTTGCCAGCAACAGCACTTCGAGAATGTCGCTAGCTTCGCGACTCATGCTGATGATGTAAGTTCGGCAAATTTGCGGGCCAAACTCCTGCTGTAGCTGCCGCAGCATTCGGAAAGTTTCAATCGTTTCGCAAACTTTCTCAGAAAACGGCAGTTCTGCTGGGATTAGGGGTCGCCTAGTTTGGAGTTCAGTTGCTAACCAGAGCGATCGCTCTGCTTCCGTCATCTGATTGTAGGACTTGGGCAGAATTTGCAGGTACTCGGCAATCTCGTTCATTGCGTCCGAGTGGCGAGTGCTTTCCTGGCGCATATCCAGTTCTGCCAACTTAAACCCATAAATTTCCACCTGGCAAATCAAATTTTCCAGGTCGCGGCACGATAAACCTGTTTCATTCAGGTTGCGCTCTATCAGCCGCAGTTCTTCCAAAAACTCTATTCCTGAGCGGTACATGGTGGGGTCTTGGTTTCCAATAACTTGCCCATGCAGGTTTGATCCATCAGAAATTTGCCGATTGCGATCGCGGGTATTTTCCAACCGTCGTTGGATGTATGCCAGCTTCAGCCGATAAGGTTCTTGCCGATAGCGAACTGCCAGTTGCTCGTACACTTCTGGCATTTGCGACCGATCTTGCTCCAAGGAATCGAGCAAATCTGGCAAAACATCGCTCCAGTGCAACGACAGGCTCAATAGATTCGTCAGCTGTCGCAACGACTGGACATATTTCTCTAACACCAAATCGCGCTGATAGCAAGCTGTTTGCCAAGTTACTAGGGGCGTTACAGAAGGGTTGCCATCCCGGTCTGACCCTACCCAAGAACCGAACTTGCAGAAGTTATTACTCGGAGGAGTTAATCCTTTAAAAGAATCTTTCAAAGCGTGTTTCAGGCGCTGATACAGTTGGGGAATTGCATCAAACAAAACTTCCTGGAAGTAATGCAGGGTGTAATCCACCTCATCCAGCACTGTCGGCTTAAATTGGTGCAGTTCGTCGGTGCGCCACCAGAGGCGAATTTCTTCCGTAAGCTGTTCGACGCAGGCTTCCGCCTCCCAGGAAGAACTCAAGCCCAAAGCTCGAAATTCTTCTTCTGCCTGATCTAGCTGTTGCAAAATTTTCGCAAGGCGCTGCTGTTTGCCTCGAATCGTGTGGCGGACGATTTCGGTGGGGTGAGCAGTGAATACTAACCGAATATCCAGATTGTCAATCAGTCGCTGGATTTGCTGCGGTGGCATATTCAACTGGCGCAAGTGGGGAAACAACCAGTGGAATGTCCCTTTGCTTTGTTTCGCCTCTGCCTCCTGAAACCAGTTTTTTTCCAGCATATCTGCGCCGAGTCCGCTGTTTTGCGCTTCCTTCTCCATTGCCGCACTGGACAAAATTGCTGAGTCCCCATCTCCTTGCGGACTAAGCGTTTTACGCGGCGCTGGCGCTAGTTCTCCAGGGGGGTAGCTATAAGTAGCACGGCGGGAGAGTTGTTGATCGCGCTGTTCGTAGTGCTGTTCAACGATGTTAATCAGCTGGAAGTATAGGGCAAAGGCGCGTGAAGCTCTGATGGCTTCGTTTAAGTCCAGCTTTTCAATCACCCGCGAAACTGACAACTCTGGAGATTCTGTGGCTTGCCCTTCTGGCGAACACATCGAACGTAGTTGATTTAGCAAATCGACCAGTTCTTGACCGCATTCTTGTTGGAGAACAGACTCCCACAAGTCCTCAACAACTTTGAGGCGATGGCGCAAAAATAGGTTAGACGTGGAAGCGATCGTCAATTGCTGGTCGGACAAATGGACTAGGGAACTCATAGAGTCTATTCTCGCTCAAGAAGAATAATCAACTAATTTTAGGGGTAATTGTCTCAGCTAGTGGTTTCACTGAACACTATCTAGAGAATAGGAAATAAGGTATAGGGGATTGGGGACTGGGGATTGGGGATTGGGGATTAGGGGCTAGGGAGGAGGAAAGGAGAAAAAGTGGTTTCCTCCTTCCAGTGGTCTACTCTAGAATTTCGACTTGTGAGTGCTTTTCTGAATCAGGGAAGTGGAGAACTGGCAAGCGATCGCCTCGGAATACTTCCTCGCTGCCTTGACCTATAGCTGATAGCAAATCGCTGGCAGCTTTGATGCCCACAATCCCCAGTAGCATTGGCACTGTGGCTAAACTTAACCAGATTCCCGGTGATGGTGCCGATGAATCTGCATCTCTTGTGCTTGACTGTACCTTTTTAGTGGGAGTTTGCATAGGGAGGGTTAAAGATGAGTTCCAGATGATTTTAGGGAAAATAAGACTAACAAGGTGAGATTTTCAACACCTTGGGGGCGCTGATATCTTTAGTTTATTCCCCAGAAAATCAGAGCGATCGCCTTCGCAATATTAGTATGGAGCAAGTGCGTTTACCATTTCTGTTTTCTGAGAAATAGCGCCTCATGCGCTGCCAATGCTTTCAGTGTGTAGCTTAAGGAGTGTCTGCCTTGTGCTTTGACTATTGGCGCTAGAAGCAATTGTACAGACCCTTTAGAATTTTGGGGCTGTTAATACTTGCTGAAGTAGAAAGTATGAAGTATTAAATATGAAGTGTGAAGTGTGAATTATACCTTAAAATTTTGGGTTAAATCTAGTTTTGCCGATTTGGTGATATACAACTGTAGTGCTACCGTAAGCTTCTCCAAACGACAAGGGCTAGGGCCATTGTTCATGCTTCATTATTTCTACCGTCTTCATTTGCAAGTCCAGGGTACAAGTTTGTGATGTTGGATACCGATCAGATCGCCCATACAGGGAGTCAATCCTCCCTCGCCCAGTGGGTTCACCGCGCTATCGGTCTTCCGGAAGTGCGCCTCCGATTTCGCCTGCGGGGAAATAACCTGCATATTCTTTGTGAAGGTTCTGAATGCCCGCCTTCGGGGACAGTTGTCAGTCGGTTTGTGCAAGCACTCAAGGTTAAAGATCAGGCATCTGGGTTTCCCGCACAAGCAGATCCCATCGACCAGGTAATTTTCTACGGTCGTGCTTTAGGTTGCCATCGTCCAGACTGGGTAAAGCAAATTCCTCTACAAGAGCTTAACCCGCATCAGTCAACTGCTGCCAGTAAGGTCGAGACGAGCGACGAGCCACAAGCGACGACTGAAGATGAGCTGACAGTTTCTAATCGCAGTCTAGCCCGGTCTGGTCAACCAGAAGCGATCGCGCGATATTTGGGCGAAACTCTCACTCCTCTGGGAGTTGGTGTCAAAGTAGCAATTAAGAATCTTCCGGCGCGGGAGAAGGGAACAGAGGTAGACAAGGTGGGTTCCTTGTCCCCAATCCCCAATCCCCAATCCCCAATCCCCAATCCCCAATCCCCAATCCGCCGTCTTTGGATTCTTTGTGAGTCCGACTACAGCCCTGATGAGTCCTTGCTGGCGCAACCTGTGGCTCAACAGTTGCGGAATCTGAAGCTGGAAGGGTTTCTGGATGCAGTAATTTGCTCTCAGGTGAGGGGAGAAAAAACCCGCGATTGGCTGCTGCGAGTGGATCTAACTCCCCCAGAAGAAATGCTCAAAGATTGGGCGCGTTGGGGAGACATTCAAGCGATCGCCCGCTTGCTTAATCAAGCGTTACAGCCTGATGGGATGCAAATTTCCGCTGTTCTCAAAGACGTAACGCTGCATTTATTCTGTAGCAAAACGGGAGCAGGAGAAGAAACCGCACCAGACAAACAAACTGCTATGGGAGCGATCGCGCCTGTATTAGAAATTTTGGCACCGCAAGGCATCCAAGCTGCAACAGTTTATGGTGTCGAAACCCACGGCTTGTCGTCAGTACCAGAACAGGAAACGCCGATTTGGATCGACTGGCTGAATTTACCAGCGACAGTGCAACCAGCCTTAACAGAATCTACCTTGAAGCTGGCTCAACATGGCGACTTGAAGGCAATTCAGTTTTTATTGGAACGCTTACTGAATCCGGATCTGGAAGAACGATTAGAAACAGGTGGCATTAGTTTATCCCTGCGTCGCAAACAAGATTTGTTGCACTTTATGAGTGAGGCGCTCATCTGTCCGCAACAGTCGGTTGTGGGGCCACCGATTGCTAAGTTCGTTCGGCAACTAGCGATTCCGGGAGTTGCTGGAGTGAGAATATATGGCCGTCGCGCTGGTAAATCATCCCCCTTATGGCAGATGGGCGCTGATTTTGTGGCTCGGAAGCGATTGGTGCCGGAAGCTACCCCAGAATTTGCCGCTAGCGATGCTTATCTGGGAGAACTTCTCTCTCCCACAGACGAACCAGTTCTGCGTCCCGATGTCACCAAAGAAGATGTAAAAGCTGCTGCTTCTGCCGCATCTGGGAATTTAATCAGGCTGGTTCAACAAATGTTATCCGCCTCCCAGCTGTTTATTCCCACCTTGGAAATAAAAGACTTGGCACCAGCCGGAGCGAGTAAAACCAGTACCTCAATTTACAATTATTACCAAGGTTTCAAAGTTGCCTTGGTTTGGGGCGTGCTGGGATTATTGTTGACGGTGCAAACAGATTGGCTTTTGACTCAAATGCTGAAGTCAAAGCCGCAGCTGGCTCAGTCGTCCGCTTTTAGTGGTAGAAAAATAGGTCAAGGTCAACAGACAACAGACGCAACTTTGCCGAAGCTGTCTTTGCAAAAATCCCCCGGTGCGAATGCCCGTGCATTCAACTCCCAAGGCTTTACTCGCGACGGTGATAGTAGTGTCACGGTGAGTAAGTTAAATAGAGGTAATGCGTCATCCGTGGCAATTCTGGCAGCAGCGCGATCGCCCAATCCTTCTTTTAACAACCGTCTGTTAGACGAAAAGCTGGCTCTTTACCAACAGTTGTTGACCCAACGCCGGGGCGTTCCCCCAGATGTTTTAATTGTCGGGAGTTCTAGGGCAATGCGGGGTATCGACCCGACAGCACTCGAAGATGCTCTTGCTGCACAAGGATATCCAGGTGTTAAGGTGTTTAACTTTGGCATCAACGGTGCCACTGCACAAGTTGTAGACTTTCAACTGCGCCAAGTTTTGACATCAGAGCAATTGCCAAAATTAATTATTTGGGCGGATGGGGCGCGGGCATTTAATAGCGGTCGCGTGGATACCACCTTCAGCGCGATCGCTGCTTCCAGAGGATTCAAGCAATTGCTCGCCGGAACCTTCCCCAAACAAAGTTCAACTGCTGCTCCTCCGGGTCAAACTGCGATCGCGCCCGCAACCGAAGAAGGCGCAAGTGCTTCCTTATCACAAAGTTACCAAGCAGTCAATAGCTGGCTGAATGAAAAGCTGGGAACAGTTTCCCAAGGTTATACCCAGCGCGACCAGATGAAAGCGTGGCTTCGGGATCACTATGCTGCCTGGGTGAAACCAGCACCGCTGAAAACAACTGTTGAGGAAGATACCGAAACCCCCCAAGAAGCCGAAGCCCGTGAAGCCGCCATTGATTTTGATGGTTTCCTACCCCTCTCAGTTCGGTTTAATCCCGCTACTTACTATCAGCGGTATGCCAGAGTCAGCGGCAGCTATGACAGCGACTATGAAAGCTTTAAAATGGATGGCACCCAAGCCGAAGCTATGGATAAGCTGCTGAAATTTAGCCAAGATAAGCAAATTCCGATTGTTTTCGTCAACCTGCCCCTCACCCAAGATTACTTAGACCCAGTACGCACAGAACATGAGCAAGCATTTCAGCAATATATGCGATCGCTTTCCCTACAAAAAGGACTGATTTTCAGAGACTTAAGTCAGCTTTATCCCACCAAACATGACTACTTTTCTGACCCCAGCCACCTCAACCGCTACGGTGCCTATGAAGTCTCCAATCAGCTTGCTAAAGACCCAATGATTCCTTGGATAAAAAAAGATTAAGAAGGCAAAGTTAAAAATTAAAAAGCAGTTTTAATTTTTAATTTCTAATAAACTATGACATTCATTTCGCTTACTTACGCACTTTTCCTGGTCAGCGTCCTGGGTATTTATTGGTCATTACAGCAGCAAAAATCGCAGATGTGGGCGCTGCTAATTGTCAGTTTGGTTTTCTATACCTCACTGCAAGCCCCAACGTTAGTAAAAGAGCAAACCTGGCTGCAACTTTTAGCATCGCCACAAGTCGCTTACGTTCCCCTGCTTTTGGTTATTACTCTAATTAACTTCCGTCTGGGAAAGGCAATTGGAGAAAATACAGCATTAGGACTTTACGCCACAGACCCTAATGAAGATTGGCAGTTCGATCAAGCTTTTTGGAATCGGCAGCGACTGAAGCTTTTATGGTTAGGAATTGTACTAAATGTTTTGTTGCTCTTGAGCTTCAAATACATACCTTTTTTATTGAACTCGGTAGCAGGTTTTTACGGACAATTGACTGGAACCCCGCTACCAGTTGCGGCAAATACCGCCAGTTGGGTCAGCACTAACTTAATAGCACCCTTAGGCTTGAGTTTCTTTTCTTTTGAGTGCATTGCTTACTTAATTGATGTGTATCGCGGTGCGCCAGCACAAGAGCGGTTTCTAAATTTTGCCGCCTACAAATTATTTTTCCCCAAGTTGATTGCTGGGCCGATTACTCGTTATCATCAATTCTCAGCTCAGCTGAAAACCCTACAATTTCCGACACTAAACCAGATTACAGAAGGACTCTGGCTGATTGCCTGCGGTGCAGTAAAAAAAGCACTCATTGCAGACAGATTGGGAATTTTTGTTGATTTGTGTTTTGGCAACTTAGAACGGGCTGGCAGCGGGGATTTGTGGTTAGCGATCGCTGCCTACGGACTGCAACTTTATTTAGATTTTAGCGGGTATGTAGACATTGCTCGTGGCAGTGCAATTCTGTTGGGATTTCATCTGCCAGAGAATTTTGACTTTCCCTACTTCAGTACCAGCATTGCCGAATTTTGGCGACGCTGGCATATTACTCTCGGCGATTGGTTGCGGAATTACCTTTATTTTCCCTTGGGCGGTTCGCGGCAGGGGCTGAGACGCACCTGCGTCAACTTACTAATTGTGATGCTGATTGCCGGGATTTGGCATGGTGCCGCCTGGGGATATGTCGTTTGGGGCGCAATTCATGGTATCGGCCTGGTTGTTCACAGACTCACAGAAGACCACTCCCATCGGTCGGAGAAAGCTAGGAAGTGGTGGCAAAGCTTTCCTGGTCTAGTTGTTGCATGGCTGTTAACTCAGACAATGGTGTTCGTGTCTTGGGTGTTTTTCCGACTGCCGAATCTGAAACAATCGGGTTTGGTAATTCAACGTCTCTGGGGTCATCCAGCTGATGCCCAGTTTGCCGCTAAGGTCTACGGCGAGGCAATTGGTTTGGATCAATCCCAATTGACTTTTTTGCTTTGGATTCTGGTGGCATTAATGTTCTTCGTATATACAGTACACCGGGGTCTAAAGTTACAGCTGAATTGGCCTGTGAAGCTGCTGCTGGTGCCACTGTGTCTCTACGTGGTCTGGGTATTTGCGCCCCAAGGCGGTCTACCTTACATTTATTTCGATTTCTAGAAGATAGAGGGCGCGATCGCGCCCTCTATCTCTTAATGTGCCGTTGATGAGCTTCACGTCCTACCATAACCAGCGATCGCTCTGCTACACATAAGTAAACCTGACGTTACCTATTTATAATACTTAACCAAAAAAACTGGACAAATACTAAGGAATGTAAATATTATTAGTTACATAGGCAAGGTTAAACCTGCCTCATTCATACGAACCTTCAAAACTAAATCACGCAATCATAAACCAATGACCACAACCATTCAACGTCGCGAAAGCGCCAACGTATGGCAGCGGTTCTGCGAGTGGGTTACATCGACCGACAACCGCCTGTATGTAGGCTGGTTCGGCGTTCTGATGATCCCCACCCTGCTATCCGCAACCATCTGCTTCATCATCGCCTTCATCGCCGCTCCCCCAGTGGACATCGACGGTATCCGCGAACCAGTTGCAGGGAGCTTGATGTACGGAAACAACATCATCTCTGGTGCAGTTGTTCCTAGCTCCAACGCCATCGGCTTGCACTTCTACCCAATTTGGGAAGCAGCATCCCTCGACGAGTGGCTGTACAACGGCGGCCCTTACCAACTGGTAATCTTCCACTTCCTGATTGGCGTATTCTGCTACATGGGTCGTGAGTGGGAACTCTCCTACCGTCTAGGTATGCGTCCTTGGATCTGCGTCGCTTACTCGGCACCAGTTGCAGCAGCAACCGCAGTATTCTTGATCTACCCAATCGGACAAGGTTCATTCTCTGATGGTATGCCTTTAGGCATCTCTGGAACCTTCAACTTCATGTTGGTGTTCCAAGCAGAACACAACATCCTGATGCACCCCTTCCACCAACTCGGTGTAGCCGGTGTATTCGGTGGTGCTTTGTTCAGTGCCATGCACGGTTCACTCGTAACCTCTTCTCTGGTACGTGAAACAACCGAAACCGAATCTCAGAACTACGGTTACAAATTCGGTCAAGAAGAAGAAACCTACAACATCGTTGCAGCCCACGGCTACTTCGGTCGGTTAATCTTCCAATACGCTTCATTCAACAACAGCCGCAGCTTGCACTTCTTGTTGGGTGCATGGCCAGTAATCGGCATCTGGTTCACGGCGCTGGGTATCAGCACGATGGCATTCAACCTGAACGGATTCAACTTCAACCAGAGTGTAATCGACTCACAAGGTCGGGTAATCAACACCTGGGCTGATGTAATCAACCGCGCCAACCTAGGTATGGAAGTAATGCACGAGCGTAACGCTCACAACTTCCCTCTGGACTTGGCTGCTGGTGAGTCCACTCCAGTTGCTTTGGTTGCTCCTAGCATCAATGGTTAATCGCTAGTTTTTCTAGCTAAATAAAAAACGCTCTTCCGTTAGGGAGGGCGTTTTTTGTTTTAGGAGACAGAGGAAGCAAAGGAAGCGATCGCTCCAAAACCTGATTTCGACTATCATTCACTATCGGCTGTCCCGTCCATATCATCAGAAGAGCTAGATTGGTCGAGAAAAGCGATCGCCAGCAACCTCCAAAGACTATGAAGCCGGGAAATCAAAAGCGCGTTTTTGCCTCTAGTACAGTCTTATTTAGCTTTTTACTGGCAAGTACGAGTGTTGCCCAAAATCCAAAACCACCCGCAGCCAGTCCAGTCGCCTCACCTACTGCGAAATCTTCTCCCCCACCAAAGCCTGCTGGTATAACGAAGGCAGGTGCCTCACCCACGCAAACGCCCCTGCCTTCACAGTCATCTAGCACAGTTGCTTCACCAACCTCCACTTCAGTGCCAAGCATTGCTGGCAGTTGGATTGCGTTTTGGGCGAGTATCACAGTCGCTTTCATAGCTGGTGGATTTGCATTGTGGCAGTTGAGAAAAAATCATCAGCTAGAACGACAGAAAATGCAATTGCAAAAGGACTTGGAGCAAGAGAAGCTAAAGGCTCAACAAGAACTGGAGCAAGAAAAGCTAAAGGCTCAACGGGAGTTAGAGGCGTTTAAGCATAAAAATACCCTGGAACTGAAAACTTGGGAAATAGAGCAACAAAGGCAGCGACAGGCGGAAGAGGCTGAGGAAGCAGCGAAACGGGAAGAGGAAGCCAATGTAAAACAAGCACAGACTTTTGAGAAACAAGCTAAAGACTACCGCGAAAAACTGGAGGACGAACTCTGTCATCTGAGTATTTCCGATTTGCCCAACGTGCCGTCTTCTCTAAACTTGGAGAGCATCTATGTGCAATTGCAAGTGCGGGAAGAAGAAACCCTGCGCTATGCCAAAGACGAAGAAATGGCAGCACTGGCTGCGGAAGAACCCAGAGAACATCTGCGACGCTCCCAGGTACACATAGTAAAACTGGCAGAAGTTGCCCTCTCACCAGAAGATGCCTTGGTGAAATTCCGACGTATGGTAGTGCTGGGCGATCCGGGGGCTGGCAAAACTACGATGGAGCGGTATTTAGCACTCAAAATCGCTAAACAGGCTGAACCAAAATTGCCCTATTTACCCGTTTATGTGGAACTTGGGAAATTTGTAGAAAGCAAGAAAAATGATTTACTGGATTTCATCGCCGCTAACTTGGAGGAGCGCTACGGCTTTACCAAAGCTCGCCCTTACCTAGAGCAACAGCTGAACGATTGCAAAGCCGCGTTGTTGTTAGATGGACTCGACGAGGTGCTGGGTGGTGGGACTCAGGAAGAGGCTCAAGCCGCTTACAAGCGGGTGGCTGATGAAATTAATCGACTAGCGACGCTGTTTTCTGCTGCTCCCATTGCGGTAACTTGTCGAAAAGCTGGCTGGCACGGAGGATTGAAAGGATTTCAGACGCTGGAAGTTCTGGATTTCAGTTGGGAGCAGATTCAGGAGTTTGTCAATCTTTGGTTTAAATCAAACTCCGATAAGGCTGAAGGACTACGGCAAGCACTGGAAAAGAATTTGCGAATGCAGATGCTGGCAGCGAACCCCCTGCTCCTGTCTCTGATTGCCATTGTTTACCAGCAAGATTTGGAATTGCCGGAGCGTCGCGCTCAGCTATACAATCGGTGCCTGGAAGTATTGCTGCAAGAGTGGGATTCCCATCGAGGCATCAAGCGATTCAGCCAGTTTACTACAGACCGCAAGCGCGACCTCTTGCAGGAGATCGCTTGGCATTTCCACAAGTTAGGGAAACGCTACTTCCCCGAAGATGAGTTGCTGAAATTGATTGCCGATTTCTTACCTACGATAAATATCCCGCGAGAAGACAACAAAGCCATCTTGGAGGAAATTGCTGCTCAGTATGGGCTGCTGAAGGTGCAAGCGTATGGGTGGTATGGGTTTGTGCATTTGACATTTCAAGAATATTTTGCAGCCCAAGCAGTTAAGGACAAAGGCGCACATGCGTTGTCAGAGCTTGTGGGTCATCGCCACGATCCTTGGTGGGAAGAAGTCATCCTGCTGCTGTCTGGGATGATGAACGATGCCACACCATTACTGCTGGGCATCTTGGGACATTCGACAAGTCTAGACTCGTTGCCAGAGAGGAACTTGGCGGCAAACAATGACCTTTTCCACAACGATCTGCTTTTGGCAGCAAGGTGTCTGGCATACACCCGCCGAATTACGATGGTGGGTTTGAAACAGTGCATCATTGCCGAGGTCAAAAATCTGCTGCTGACCTCGCCCTACCCGCTCGACTGGAAGCGGTCAGCTAGAGTCTTAGTGGAAATTAGTGACAAAGCCCTGATTTATAACTTGCTGGCAATGCTGGCAGATAACACCGTTGAGTCAGAAAAACGAGAAAACATTGCTTCAGCCTTTGGGGAACTTGGCGATCAAAGCGTGGCTCAACGCTTGCTGGAACTTTTGGAGAAGGATGCAGAACTAGATGAGCTTGTGCGCCAGAGCATCGTCAATGCGTTAGGTGAGATGAAAGCAACCTTTGCCGTTCCCAGTCTGCTATACCTACTAAAAACCACTGAAGACGAGGACGGTAACACTCAAGAACGGATTTTTCAAGCTTTAGGCGAGATAGGCGATAAATCTGTGTTTCCCGATCTAATGGAGATGCTTAATGACGAGAATTACATACACGGAGGTTGTATCTTTCAGGCATTAGTGGAATTGTGTGACAAGTCTGTTGTCGCTCCTTTGCTGCTACAGATGCTCTTGGATAAAACCATACACCGACATTCAAAGCCATCCATTGCTTTAGCCTTGAGGCAGCTAAAAGATGTATCGTTAGCTAGTTCCATGTTGGAACGGCTTCAGGATGAAACGATTGAGTGGCAAATCAGGTGGCTGTTGACAGAATCTCTTGAAGGTCTGCAAGAAAGTGCAAGCGTCTCGTTAATGGAAATGCTGGAAAACCCAGACCTTGACAAACAAGTCAGGGTGGGAATAGCCGCCACACTTGGAAGTTGGGGAGTAAGAACAGGTATACCGTATCTATGTGAAGCAATCGCAGACCACACTGTACCACTCCACTGGGAACTTTCCTGGGATCAAGGAAGTATCATCTGGTTCGACTATTTGTGGAGCCGGGTGACTCGCGTTCTTAAGAGCTTGGATAATGACTTACTAATTTCGACGGTGGTAGAAACATTTAAGCAGAAGATTACAGATGGGAAAGACGAGGAAGGCAAGGAAGGGAAGGACGCATGGGACATCATCGTTGCTGCCTCGGCGTGTAAGCCAGCGACGATCTCTCGGCAACTGTTAGAGATGTTACATCAACAGGAGTGGCAGTCATCTCAAAGTAATATTCTAAGCAGTCTTTCAGCACTTACTACCAAAGCGTTGGTGCCTGAGTTACTAGGTTTACTGGCAGCGCGCGAAATGTACAATGTCTCTAAGCCAATAAGGGCTTTGATGATTAAAGCAATTGGCAAAGTTGCGGATGACTGTGAAACAGTCAGAGCATTGCTGAAAATTGGATCGTCACTAAACAGCGAAGAGGAAGAATATTTAGCAGAGCCAATCTACTCAGCACTCTATTCAGTCAGCGGACGAGCTGGAGTGCGTGTGACTGCTGATGGGCAGATAGAGGAATTAAAAAATTAAGCGTGGTAAAAGCGATCGCATACTTCCCCTCTTACCTCTGCGTTCTTTGCGTCTTCGCGGTTCGTTTAAATAACAACAGTTGCAGCGAGAAGGGCGATCGCTCCCCACCTGAATAGCGATCGCTGTTAAAATCAAAATTTCTAGCCGACTCTGCAAGTATTATGGGCAACACTTTTGGTCATCTATTTCGGATTACCACCTTTGGCGAATCCCACGGCGGCGGTGTCGGGGTTGTTGTTGATGGGTGTCCACCGCAACTGGAAATTTCCGCTGAAGAAATCCAAGTAGAATTAGATCGGCGGCGACCGGGGCAAAGTAAGATCGTCACACCCCGCAAAGAAGCCGACACCTGCGAAATTCTCTCTGGCGTGTTTGAAGGGAAAACGCTGGGAACGCCGATTGCCATGTTGGTGAGAAACAAGGACACTCGCTCCCAGGATTATGATGAGATGGCGCAAACCTATCGCCCCTCTCATGCCGATGCTACCTACGATGCTAAATATGGGATTCGCAACTGGCAGGGTGGCGGCAGATCCTCGGCGCGTGAGACAATTGGAAGAGTAGCAGCAGGCGCGATCGCTAAAAAAATCCTTAAAACAGTCGCCGGAGTCGAAATTATCGGTTACGTTAAGCGCATCCAAGACTTGGAGGGTGTCATCGATCCCAACAACGTTACCCTAGAACAAGTAGAAAGTAACATTGTCCGCTGTCCTGATGCAGAATGTGCCGAACGAATGATCGAAAAAATTGAGCAGGTGGGGCGTGTTGGCGACTCCATTGGCGGCGTTGTTGAATGTGTTGCCCGTCATCTACCCAAAGGGCTAGGTTCTCCAGTATTTGATAAACTAGAAGCAGACCTGGCTAAGGGTGTCATGTCCTTACCCGCAAGTAAAGGATTTGAAATAGGATCGGGTTTTGCCGGGACATTGCTGACTGGCAGCGAACATAATGATGAGTTCTCTATCGCGGAAAACGGGGAAATTCGTACTACTACGAATCGCTCCGGCGGAATCCAGGGGGGCATCTCTAACGGAGAGGATATCATTCTCCGAGTGGCGTTCAAACCAACAGCGACGATTCGCAAAGAACAGCGCACCGTGACCCGCGATCGCGTTGAGACTAGGCTAGCAGCTAAGGGGCGGCACGATCCTTGCGTTTTGCCCAGAGCGGTGCCTATGGTTGAAGCAATGGTCGCTTTAGTGCTGTGCGATCATCTGCTGCGCCATCAGGGTCAGTGCGGTACTTTAAAGCCTTGAGAGTGAAATGGAAATCAGCCCTTCTTCAGAGTTTGTGGTTCAGTTTTGGGGTGTGCGAGGCAGTATCCCCTCCCCTGGAAAAGATACAGTTCGCTACGGTGGTAATACCTCCTGCGTGGAAATGCGCGTTGGCGGGAAACGCTTGATTTTTGATGGCGGCACCGGATTAAGAATGCTCTCCAAAGATTTGCTCAAAGCTAAGTCGGTGGAAGCTTATATGTTTTTTACACATTACCACTGGGATCATATTCAAGGAGTGCCGTTTTTTGCTCCCGCCTATCTAGAAGGCAATTGCTTCCACATTCACGGAGCAGTCCCACCGGATGCAGACTCAATGAAACAGCATTTCTGCGATCGCGTACTACACTCAAATTCTCCAGTCCCGCTCCAAGAGTTAGCGGCTGACCTGAAGTTCTACGAATTGGTCTGTGGCGATACCTTCAAGGTGGATGATATCACGATTGAGACTGCCCCACTCAATCATCCCAACGGGGCGATGGGATATCGAGTGACGTGGCAGGGACACACAGTTTTCTACTGCACGGATACGGAACATTTGCCGGATCGCCCAGATGAAAATGTGCTGCACCTAGCCCGTGAAGCCGATGTCTTGATTTACGATGCGATGTACACCGACGAGGAATATCACAACCCCAAATCTCCGAAAGTCGGCTGGGGACACTCCACCTGGCAAGAAGGAGTGAAAGTAGCCGAGGCTGCTGGTGTCAAGCGTCTCGCTATCTTTCACCACGAACCCAACCACAGCGATGACTTTCTAGATCAGATTGAAACGCAAGTCCAAGAAGTCTCTCCAGGTGGGTTTCTGGCGCGTGAAGGGATGATTGTGCAAGTAAATTAAAGAGTTATGAATTAGGAGGCGAGGAGTTATGAGTTAATAATTCCTCGCCTTCTAACTTTTTAGCGCGATCGCTCCCAACTTGAAATTTCGACTTAGGATGAAAATTGACTTCTAAGTTCGTAGGAGGTAATCTATGCGATTACAGTATAAAGTCTTGGGAGCGATTCTCACCATCGGGACATTGGCAATGCCCGCCTTGTCGCAAACTGATGCCCAAGTAGGCGCGTTAGTAGAAGCGCTACGCAAGGCAGCACCCCAAACCGGAAAAGTAGACGATGGACTCTTCAGCGATTGGCAAATTAAACCAGCCAACATCCCCCGTTGGTCGAAACAATGTATTGGGCGATCGCTCTCCACCGCAGAATTTGAAGCCAGCCCCTCGACAGCACGGACAATCCTCGTGTGCGTCATGGGCGATATCTTCCGAGAACAGTATCGCGCCAGCGGCAACAATGAATCTCTAGCAGTGCGACGCGCCGCCGCCTGGTGGATGACTGGCGACCCCAACCGTCACAATAGCAAAGACATCGCCCCTTATATCCAGAAAGTTTCGGGTTTCTACCAGCAGCAGCGCTCTAATCCATCCTCTGTGCCGCCTGCTTCTACCCCCTCTAAACCCCAAGCCCAACAATCTCCCTCACCAAGCCCCACAGCTTCACCAAGTCCCACACCCTCACCATCACCAAGCCCCACAGCTTCACCAAGTCCCACACCTTCACCATCACCAAGCCCCACAGCTTCACCAAGTCCCACACCTTCACCATCGCCAACCCCAAGTCCCACACCTTCACCTACCTCTAGCCAGCCACCAGCAAAACCCCCAGTCCCGGCTGCTACTGCCCAACCTGCCCAGGTAACGGACATTCAGATAGCGGCGCTGGTGGAAGCGCTACGACGGGCAGCGCCGCAAACTGCAACCCCTGACGATGGACTCTTCAGCGAGTGGCAAGTTAAGCCAGACAACATCACCAGCTGGTCGAAACAATGTATCAATCGGGAACTAACACCAACGCAATTTGAAGCCAGCCCAGTCACAGCACGGGGCATCCTAGTGTGCGTCATGCGCGATGTGTTGCAAGACGAATATAAGGTTAGTGGCAACAATGAAGCTGTTGCTGTGCAACGCGCTGCTGCTTGGTGGATGACTGGCGATCCGACCCGCTACAGTAGCACCCCCACCGCCCCTTATACGGAACAAGTTCTGGGCTTCTATCAGCAGTTGCGCTCAAATCCATCTGCTACAGCGCCTGCTTCTACTCCGTCAGCCGCAAAACCAACCGTTGATCTGAAATTACTTCCACATCGCTAAAGGGATGAAAAAGTAAAAAGTAAAAATTGCAGAATTACTCATTTTTACTTTTTACTTTTTAAAACTACAGCGTTTAAAAGATTATTAAAGTTTGATATCACTTAATTGCCATTTCCAGGCAGGAAGTAACGCAACCGCCATTGTCCTTTTGTACGCACAAAACTAACGCGGTAATCTGTTTCTTGATCGTAGACATAGCGATTGAGAATCCAGCCTTGCTGACCATTTTGCAGCTTTACTGGTGTCCAACCATCGACAACCTTTTCTTTAACTGCCTTCTGCATACCCTCAGGCAAACTGTTAAAGGTGTTGCCGTCAAATGCTACAAATTCGTGAGACACTACCCCAACAATTTTACCACCCGCTCCCGGCTCAGAACGAACATTAACGTCTTGTCCTAGTATTGCTAGTTGCCCGACATTGGGTTTATCTGGTTTAATAGACTTCAGCGCTTTTTTGACATCTGGACAAATCCAAACGTCAGAACCTAGTTCTTTGTTGGCAACTTTAGCCTGATTGTCGATGGCACAATCTAAACCGACTGCCTTATCCATGTACGCCCAAAACTCAGAGTTTTTGTCGTCAATATTGTAAGAATCTAAGTTTAGCGTACCGCCATAGTCCCATTCAGTTTCTGGTGTTACAAGGGAGCGAATAAAGTTAGCATCCCGCCGATTAACGGTATCTACAAGACGCAGGCGAAATTGGAAAAATGTACTTTTGTCAGGTTGATTATTTTTAATTACACTTGGTTCTGTGGTTGGTACATTTGGTTCTGTGGTTGACGGTGCAGACGGTGAAGGAGAGACGACTGTATCTGGCGGCGTGGGATTCTCGGTTGTCGGTGTTGGGGAAGGTAGAATGTCAGCTGTTGGTAGAGGTGAGTGGCTGTTGCGATAGCCAATTGTTGCTAAAGTAGAACCAGCGATCGCGCCCATTGCGATCGCACATATTATTATAATGTTATAAAACTTCATTGTTCCCCTCCTGTTACTTATCCCAATTTCCTAAAATTTAACTTCTCTGATACTGCGGAATGTGAATTAGTCTTTTTTCGCGTAACAAAACCTCACCATTGATTTTTAGGCTGGCAAATTATTTCTAATGTTTATTCAAGCTTTCAGGAGAACCTATCTTACAAAATTAAGCGCCATTTTTTATTTCACGCGACTCATATCTCTTTTACGGCAATAAAAGTATTTTATTGCTGGACAATCCAATCAATAAGCTAAGCTTTTAGCTTTGACCATGAATTACTACATTCAAACCAAATTAAACTAGGATTGTTTTAATTTTTATAATAATTTAGACGTTGTTCTCAGATGCAGGTTCCCCAATGATGGCGTTGACAACATTAGAGTATCAGCCGAGAAAAATTACTTAAGATGATGTAGCAAAATAAAGAATAAGGTTTAAGCATATAAACTGGTTACTGGTAGGGTGGGCATTGCCCACTCTACTTGCTAGATGGTTAAATTAACCCATGAGAATCACGGTATCAATAACGTGAATGACACCGTTATCAGCTTCAATATCTGCTGCTAGAACTGTGGCATTTTTTACCTCAAAACCATCAGAGCAATCAATCCTGATGGGTGAACCTTCAACTGAGGTGACAGAATTAAGTTTCGCTAAATCCGCCTTCATTAACTTGCCGGGGACGACATGATAGGTGAGAATCCTGGTTAACTGGGGAATATTTTGTACTAGGGTTTGTATAGTTCCCGGTGGCAGCTTAGCAAAAGCATCGTCATTGGGTGCAAAGACAGTGAAAGGGCCAGGGCTTTTCAGCGTGTCTACCAACCCGGCAGCTTGGACAGCCGTTACTAGGGTTTTGAAAGAATCGGCGCTAACTGCAATATCAACAATGTCAGCCATGTGTTTTAACTCATCAGTCGTAAAAACTCTAGTAACAGTTTAGGGTGGAGAATGCCCACCCTGACTTGAAAAAGTGTTGAGTGCTGATTTGGAGATTTATTGAGATGTGAGAATAGGAATAGCGATCGCGTCTTTCTGGTAAATCTTAAAGCAGCTTAACGTGGGCGCAAAGACTATCCTGAATCTGGGAAGGCAGTTAAATCAAAGCTACCAGGCATCTCCTGGGAAGATTTTAGCTGCTGTATCGGTTTCCCCGCTTGCAACAACCCAGATTACTTCCAGCCAAGCGACTCCAGAGGATTAGTATAGAAGCGATCGCTTGACCGTCCGCAGCCCTTACCTAAAATCATCGGAGTCTCAGAAATTCCGACCTCCGAAAATCTAAAATTCAAAATCCTATCCTCAAGCCTCGTACAATTAACATATTGTTTGCTTTGATTCAGGAACTGATTCTATGCCCCAGGCCGTGGGAACGATTGAAACATTGGGTTTTCCCGCTGTACTAGCAGCCGCAGACGCAATGGTTAAAGCTGGCTCAGTCACGCTAGTTTATTATGGACTCGCGGAAAAAGGTAACTTTATAGTTTCCATCCGGGGAAGAGTATCCGAGGTAAATATCGCCGTCGCAGCTGGAATTCAAGCAGCGAAAAAAGTCTACGGCGGCGAAGTTATCACCCACTACATCATTCCCAATCCGACTGAAAACATCGAAACTGTTATGCCCATCAACTTTTCGTCGAAAGTTGAACAGTTCCGTATGTTGTAGTTATATAGCAGTCCTAAATGATTCGTGAAGGCAAGATACCCGACTTCTTACAGAAGTCGGGTATCTGAAGGGCTGGTATATCACCCCACGAAAGCCAGCGATAATTAAATCCGTTTTTCCAGATACTGACCAATCATCTGCTGTTCGCCAGCACGAGAAATGATGGTTTGGCGGGTGCGGTAATTGTCACCAATCAGTTTTAACTCTTCTTCAAACACAGAGCCGTTGTACTCAGTCCGCAAGCATAAAGTTTTAGGATTAGTAAAGGAATACTGGGCTGTCACTGGCTTGGGGGTGGCAAAGCCGCGATCGCGATACAATATTTTTCCCAAAGCACCAAATATTGTTGAACCCTTAGATTCTTTGCGGCCTGTCACTGAGTTTGTACTGTTCCATTCAACGTAAGAACCGCAAATCATTGCCCTTGGATCTTCCATTTCGTGCATTTTTCCTAAACGCACGAGTTCGGGACAACCTTGTTCCAAAAACCGGATGGCGATCATACTTACCATCTCTTTAGTTTCTCCATCCGGTAGCGTGTAGTAGCGTCGTTCAGAACGCCAGTTCCCTTCGGATTCCCGAAAAAAGGCTGCGATTAGGGATTCCTCGGCTGTTTGGGTAAATTGTATCAGTGATGTCACCAGTACCAGTCCTCACCAAAATGAAATGAACGGTTGTGCATAGTGTCTAGTTGAAGATAAGTAGTTTTTTGTAGCATTTGCTACCTCTATAACGTACTTACCCTAACCTTTTTCACCCTAGCTAGAGGCATTTGACCTATAGCTCTAGCTACTTTTACTCGCTTTTAGTTGGCAGTCGCTTTTTCTAGTTACACGTAATCTAGGTAACTCACTTTAGTGTCACCCGATCGCATTCCTTTCTGGCACCGCCCTATGAAGGGAGCGACCTTTAACCTAAAAGGCAAGTTTCTGTTAACATTCTTAATATAGCTAAAAATACCTAATATAAGCTCTACCATCCGGAATAATGTTAAGATTCGATCAGCACTAGCTTGCGAATAGGTACTTGTGTGCTGTGGAGTTGACTTAATAGGACAACTTTAACTAGAAGCTTCCAGGCCACTAGCGAAAACACAGATGGAAACGCCATCTGTATTGCCATTAATATTTTTCCTTGTTGGAGAGAAAAAATGGCACCACGCAGTTTTAAATAAGCTTGTAAATCCTGAAGGTTAGGAATAGAAGACTTGCGCTTTTCACTGACTAACAGATAAAGGAATAAAGTATTGATATCCGTCTGTTTTTGGTAAGAGCGTTTTTTGCGGGGAATTTTGAGTAAAGCAACTGTACCGAAAAGCTTCTGTGTAACCTGCGAAAACACAGTGTCGAAGACAAGTTTAATAGCGCTGAAAATTGTTTTTTGATTGAAAGCTGCTATTCCACCAAATTTAAAATTAATCGGCAATTCTTGGCTGTAGGCTGGGTTGGGTTGATAATTTTCATGGATGACGTTATCAAGCCTTTCAGAGAATAAAACTTGCTTTTTCAGATTTTTTTGTTGAGAATAAGATTGATTTTTTGATAGTAAGTGATTTCGGGTTAAAAGCTTCCATGCAAAAGGATTTAAGACCGCCATCCCAGCAATTTCGCAAGCAGTTAAAATCTTTTTTTGCTTGAGAGCTACCAGACTCCAATGGAGTTTTAGATAAGTTTTAATATTTTGAAATGCTGGAAGATTAGCCTGATGTTCTTGACTGACAAGAGCATAGATTTTTTCTTTCATTAAGATATTGATATCTAGCCGCCTTTGCAGGGCAGATTTTTGATTATTTCCTCCAGTCCAAATCGTGCGATAGGCAAGACATTGATTAAGAAAAACGGCATCACCAAATTGGGCGATTCTAATCCAAGAATCAATATCATCGCAGACATCTAACGTAGTATCCCAACCCCCGGATTTGAGGAAAGCATCGCGACGAAAGGCGACTTGAATAGGGGTGCCAAAAGGGACAAGTTCCAGCAGCATCCCATAATGAATGTCTTCTTGAGGAATATAAAAAGCTTTTCCTGGGCCAGCTGGTTTGGTTCTGCTGATTTCAACTTCATTGACATCAACCTGAGCAGCCTGACAAGAACAGATTACTGCGTTTGGACACAACGCGATCGCATTGTACATCTCCTCTAAACAATTTGGTGCCAGATAGTCATCATCATCAACAGGCTTAACCCACTCCCCGTTGGACAGCTGCACCCCAGCATTCATCGTTGCGGAGTGACCGAGATTCACCGAGTTGCGGTGATAAACCAGACGTTCGTCACCTGACTCACGCAGCTTTTTCGCCAAACTGCTGACATAAGCTTCTGTTTCATCCGAGGAGCAGTCATCAGCAACAATTACTTCACAGGGTAATGTTTGGGCAAGAGCAGTGTCAATTGCCCGCCGCAGCAAGGAGAGACGGTTATAAGTTGTAATAACGATGCTGAATTTCATCCCAGTTCCACTTGGGATACTTCAGCTAACTTAGCCTGTCTTGATGAAAAAAGAAAACGTGGAAAGTACCAGTTTCTCAAATTTTTCAAGCCCATTTCTTTGTCTCGTTCCCAGACTCGCGCCTGGGAATGCTGTCTCTAGAGGCTTCCGCCTCCAGTTCAGTTAGAAATTATAACCCTTCGATTGATTCTGAAAATGACCAAAGCAGAGCCTCTGTTTAGGCGTTCCCAGCCAGAGACTCTTAACGAGGAAAGGTACTATTTACGCGGTGCAAAACATTGGGACGTAAAATTGCCATGCAACCCGTAAGGAACATGATGCTTCAAGTGCAGCCGCGCCACTGGCCCTTTATTCAAGTCGCCAGCATCCAAAATTACTACATCAGAACGGTGATGAGTGGAGTCGTAAACAAAAGCCAGCAGCCAGCCTTCATCTTCACCTGATGTACCCGGACGGGGAACAAATACAGGTTCGCTGACAAAGCCTTGCGGTGCAACACTCCAGAGTTGACGTTGTCCCGTCTCTAAATCCGCCTTGAGAATAGCTTGTAGAGGCGCATTGCCAGTAGCATTATGGGCAGCACCCATATATAGGTAGCGATACGGTCGTCCGACTCGTTCCGGATGAACGCTGGGAAACTCACAGCAACGACCTTCCAAAAGTTTACGCTGTACTGTTTTATCATTCAAATTGAGCGTAAATCGCCACATCTGCCCTGGTGCAAGTTCCTCAAACTTCACCTCACGATAATCGGAATCCGCTTCCACAGATGGAAAAGACTCATAGCAAATCGAGTCAATGCAAATCTTATCGTCTTGCTCAAAAGCATTGGCATGGTGAAAGACAAAACCAGACTGGGTTTCTAAGATTTGCACCTTCCTCTGTTGGGGGTTGCGGGGAATTACTAAAATCTTGGTGGGTTGGTCAGGCTGAAACTGCACACACTCGCCAGCACCGCGAACTCCAAACACAAAAGGTAGGGGATTGAAGCTTACCGGGTTTTGAAAGAACAGGCAGTAGTTAGGCGTAATGGCGAAATCGTGGATAAAGGCGAAGCCAGGAACGCTGTGAGCGTGACGCTGTATAACTTTGCCAGTCGAATCTAACTCATAGATAGTAATAGTAGTGGAAAGACCCGGTTTAATCGCAAAGTTTACCAGTGTTTCGCCGTCAATTCTGGGGTGGGCAGCGAAAGCATCACCGTTGTGTAAAACGCCGTCCAGGTAATCTTTCCCCAGCGTTTCTAGAGTTTGGGGATCTAATTGGTGGGGTTCAGCGGCTTCCCACAAAGCTAAGAGTTTGTCACCCCAGTAGATTACGTTAGTGTTGGCAATGTTTTTGAGTTTGAGGTCAAAAGCATTTGCCAGCCAACCACCCGGCTTTTGGGTGCCGAAGACACCGCGATAGAGGATTTTACCAGATGCTTGTTCTTCCACATAGCCCTGTGTGCGGACAAAGCGGTTACAAAAATGGGCGCGACCGTTGGAGAAGGCAACTCTACATATCATCCCATCCCCATCAAAGGGGTGATGGATACGTTGCCCGTTTACATCCAGCAATCCAGGGCCATTCCGGAAAAGTGTCCCTTCTAATTCTGCGGGAATCTGTCCTTCAATATCATCAATCCAGTAGTCAAACTCTTGTGGCAAGGATTCATAACCTTTTTGCCACTGTTTAATGTGGTAGGGAAGTTCATCAAGCGCCTCTGTTGGCACTGGAAAACGTTCTTGAGTGGGCAAGTTCTGCATAAAAAAGGCAAAAGGCAAAAGTTAGCTTCTAGGTTGGTTTGAGCGATCGCGACCAACAAATGTAGGATTAATTTTGGGTAAGGTTCCTCAAACCAACCTACTTAGTTTATTCGGCTGGTTCTTCTACTGTGGGGATGAGTTCGGGCATAAAGTCGGGAATAAAAGGTATGTCCCGATGATGATTGGGAATTGATTGGCTACGCATAACCGATGTTGTTGCAGGTTGCAAGGCTGGCACCTCTCCAGATGCTGGTGCCTCGTGGACTTTTGCTGCTGGTAGCCAACCGATTAGTGGCAGGGGCAGCAGCGTTGATAAATTTGTAATTACTACCAGCTGCCAGAGATTTTCAAAGTTCGTTTCGGTGACACCTAGCCAATAGGTAAGGACTGCTCCTAGTTCGTGGGACAATAGCCCTGCTAAATTTGTCACCGACATGAGAAGGGCAAATAAGGTGGCTTCTACACCAGGGGGACACAGCCGTGCTGCGAGTACCAACACCGGCATATAGGCAATTTGTCCCATAACTGTCAAAATCAGGCTGTCTCCCAAGCTGAACCAGCGATCATCGATGCCGAGACTGCGGTTAGCATGAGTTACCAAAATCAGCATAGTCATGCCAAGGACGGCTGATATGACAGTTGTCCAGGCGAAAATGGTACGAAAGCGAACGGCTTTGAGAAAGCGTTGGAAAATGAAAACCCCTATTAGGGAGGCGATACTGGTAACTAGGCGCACCCGTCCTAGAAACTCTGGCTCAAATCCTAGTTCGTTAGTGGTGAAGAAGAAGAAGGCGCTATCTGCTGAGGGTGTGGCTTGCCAGAGGAAGAGAAAGGCGGTTGGTAGCCAGATGGCTTTTTGGCTAACGGCTTGCCGTAGTTGCTTTATCTGGTGCAAAACGGTGGAAGCGTCTCTTGCCTCGCTTACGGGTTCTTCTGCAATTAACCACGCCACTGCTGACACAATTAGGGGGAAACAGCCAGTAATCGCAAATATGGTATGGTTGCCGAAGTGTTGCAGCAGCGAACCGCTGAAGTAAGCTGTTAGCAAGCCTCCGAATGATGATGCTCCCCAGCACAAAGATTGCAGGGAACCAGCTTCGCTCTGAGACTCGGCTCTGGCTCGTTCTACTACTAGGGAGTCTACAATTACGTCACTGACAGCAACCGACAGGGAGGAAAGCGCGATCGCAGCTGTTGCTGCCCAAGCTGTGTGAACTATTGTTGCTAAACTTACCCAGGACATCGTTCCCAATATCCCCGATAAAATTAGGTAAGGTCGCCGCCTATAGCCAAAAATCGGCAAGCCATCCGAAAGAAAACCAAATAACGGCTTTACCACCCACGGGATGGCGGCAATACCCATTAAAGCTGAAACCTGAGCCGGAGAAAGCGCTAGTTCATCTTTGAGAAAAAAGCTGACTGCCAAACGCGCCAGCCCCAAGATTCCCTGCACCAAATACACTACTAAAATCGCAGTTAACTCAGGAGTAGGCTCGTGACCAAAAAACACCTTCTTCAAGAAGGAGTCTTTTTTGTGAGACATACCAGAGGTGGAAAGCTGCATTGATTAAGTTATCTTAAGATATTTCAACATTTATATAATGATAGCTTCCCATCCTGGGGGCTGTAGCGAAGAGGGGAAAGTTAGAAGTTGTAGGAGTGGGTGAGAAACCCGCCCGTATTGAGTTAAAAGTTATTTTTGGGAGTCCGGGAGTGAAACGAGAAATTCTCCCGATCACCCAATCTCTTGAAGTTTAGGGGCGTCGCCCATCATTCCCCAAATGCCATAATGTGGTGAGCAAAAATAATTCAGATGTAAACGGCTTTTTAGAATCCAAGATATCTGTGCTATCCAAGCTGGCTGATGACGTTAAGAGTATATTTCCAGACATTGGTGGCGTGCGAGTAGTAGCGATCGCGTGCCTTACCGTCAGCAGCGTCATACTAGGAGTGCGTGAAGCCGGCTGGTTACAACCCATAGAAATTGCGGCATTTGACAAGCAGATGCGCCTGCGTCCAGATGTAAGCCCCGACCCCCGGCTGCTAATTGTTGGCATCACAGAATCCGACATCCGCGCTCAAAATCAATGGCCTTTACCTGACCGAGTTTTGGCGCAGCTCTTGACAAAAGTGCAATCATTAGAACCAAAACTCATTGGTCTAGATATACATCGCAGTACCCCACAAGAGCCAGGAAATGCTGAACTCAGGGCTAGACTCCAAGACGAAAACATTATCGTTATTAAAAAATTTGGTGACACAAATCTCGATTTTGTGCCGCCACCGCCGGGAATCCCCGATAAGCGCGTTGGTTTTAACGACTTTGTACTCGACCCTGATGGTGTCATCCGCCGTAACCTGTTGTTTGTCTCCGACGGTAAAAAAACTTCTTTCTCGTTTTCCCTACGTTTGGCTCTTGCCTATTTAAAGAGTCAAGGCATCTCATCGCAGCAAAGCCAGCAGAATCCTGAATATATGCAGCTAGGGTCATCGGTATTTGTCCCTATAAAGGCAGATTCTGGTGGGTATAAGAAGATTGATGATCGAGGCTACCAAGTTCTGCTCAACTACAGATCGCGGATTATTGCACGGCAAGTTACTCTGACCCAAGTATTGCAAGGGGAAATTGACCCCAGTTGGGTAAAAGATAAGATTGTCCTAATTGGTACAACTGCACCCAGCGCTAAAGACGTTTTCGGCACCCCCTACAGCCCAGCCGAACAGGAGAACGCAAAGATGGCGGGAGTTGTGGTTCATGCGGCGCTGGTAAGCCAGTTTCTCGACGCTGCAACTGGCGCAAGACCCCTATTTGGGTTTTGGTCTGAGAGAAGGGAAGTGCTGTGGATCGTTGGCTGGACGTTGTTCGGTGCTGGACTGGCTTGGTGGTGCCGTCATCCCCTAGTGTTGATTCTGGGCTGCGGTGTTGGTGTAGGAATTTTGTTAGGTAGCTGCTTTTATTGGTTTAGTCAGATGTCTCTCTGGGTACCTTTTTCGTCTCCAGTGCTAGGATTTATCCTGGCTAGTGGCATAGTTATTACCTACCGCTCTTATGATGCACAGCAACAGCAAAAAATCGTCATGAAGTTGTTGGGGCAGAATACTTCACCGGAGGTTGCTAAGGCTCTGTGGAGAGGACGCGATCGCCTGCTCAAATCCGGTAAACTACCTGGTATCAAGCTAACTGCGACAATGATGTTTGCTGACATCAAAAATTTCAGCACCATCTCTGAACAAATGCCGCCGGAAGCTTTGCTGGAATGGCTAAATGAAATGCTGGATGTGTTCGCCCACCAAGTGCTTAGCCACCAGGGGATTATCAACAAATTTACGGGCGATGGCTTTATGGCTGTGTTTGGAGTGCCAATGAATCGCGTTCACAAAGAGGAGATTGCAGAGGATGCGATTCGGTCGGTAAAATGTGCCTTAGCAATAAGCGATCGCCTAGAAGAACTGAACCAAAATTGGAAATCTCGCGGTTTGCCAGTCATTCAAATGCGACTCGGAATTTATACGGGCCCCGTCGTCGTAGGAAGTCTAGGCGGCAAAGACCGCTTGGAGTACGGTGTCATTGGCGACAGCGTTAATATTGCCTCCCGCCTCGAAAGTTGTGAAAAAGACCGACAAGAAAGTAACTGCCGCATTCTCATCGGTCACGAAACCTTCGTTCACCTTCACGAACAGTTTCTCGTTGAATCCTGGGGGCCATTGCCACTTAAGGGTAAGCAACAAATGGTTGATGTCTATCGAGTGGTAGGACTCGACAGAGTGGGAGAGCCGGAGAGTGGGAGAGTGGAAGAAGGAAAGAAATATTAACAAAAATATTAATCCCTTCATTAATAAATTTTGTCAGATTGGTTGAGGAACCAAACTCAGCATACAGACCCTCGGAAAATTTAACGTTAATTCATTAATAATTTTTGCATTAATCTAAGCTGTGTCATAAATCGTTAAGTTTTTACTGCGATATCAGCAGTATGCTTAATTATGAAAAGCCAGTACGTAAATAAAACGACTGCTATAAATTGCAGTTATCATACCCTCATTAATTACGTGATTAATTGGGCATGAAATCTATAAAAGCAAAGAGATTTTTCTGAAAAAGAGGCACTTCAATGATTGAAAAAATTTTATTAGCCGATTCTGGAACTGGACAATCTAAAGAAATGCTCAAGGCTTTGATGGAACTGCCTTCAATCCAACGAGCCTCAGTCAGCATATTACACGTTGTTCCTTCCCAAGTTACCAGTGAAGCCTTGACCGCAAAATGGGAAGAAGGGGGCAGAATTCTCGCTACTTCCATGCAGACATTGAACCTCGACCCAAGTCGCGTTTCTACCATGCTACAACAGGGCGACCCAAAGACTACAGTTTGCCAGGTAGCTGAAGACATTAATGCTGATTTAATTATTATGGGTTCGCGAGGGCTGAAGCGCCTAGAGTCCATTTTAGAAAATTCCGTCAGCCAATATGTTTTCCAGTTGTCCTCTCGTCCGATGTTGTTGGTTAAAGACGATATTTACGTTAAAAAAATTAACCGCCTCATGGTAGCAATGGATGGCTCTGACTCGGCAAAACAATGCTTAAGTCTGGCTATGTTCCTGTTGCGAGATATTAAGGGAGGAATGCTGATTTTGGCCCACGTCAATAAGGCGCGGACAGCCTTTGCTGAAGAATCACAAGCTAACCCAGAAAAAGATCCCGTCCTTGCACCAGCGATCGCAGAAGCGAAAAAACAAGGCATCGCTTACAAGTGTGTCACGGGTACTGGTAAGCCGGGACCAGAAATCTGTCGTTTGGCAGAGGACTTGAATGTCGATCTACTAATGCTAGGTTCCCCAGACCGTCGTCCCTCCATCGCCAAGGGTTTACCGGATTTGGATCGGCTGCTGGGAACTTCCCTATCCGACTATGTACGGGTTTATGCGAATTGTCCCGTACTGCTAGGACGCACAGCTACTGCTTAAAGCGATCGCCTAAAAAATAGCAAAACCCCCTCTAGCTAAGGCTATGGGGGGATTTTGTTTTAGGCAGACTATTAAGGATTCTTGTTGCTTTCGCGGCTAGCAGTTTGGATGTACAGAATCAACAAGAAAACTGTGGGAACCAGCACAAACAGGATGCTGGCGACAAAACCAAGATCGTTAACTTGCATTGAACCCAGCCTTTAATTAACTTCTAAAGCACCACCTTTAAGAATATCTCATTTCAATCCCTAATAGGGATCTTAAGTAAGACAAAACCACCACTAGATTTAAATACACGCCCCAGCCGACGCGGGTAAACCCAGTTCGCCAGCAACCGACTAAACAAAACTCCAATCTCGCTACAATCAATATCTGACAGCCCCATAACCTTATTCCTATTTTTGGGACTCGTTTTTGTCTAGGTATAGTTCGCTGGTCTTAATAACTTTGGTTTTCAACCATTGAGCTGTGGTTCGTCAATCCATGTAGAGAAAGTTTTTGTCATGTTGAGCCTAGTAGGTTTAAAAAGAAAAGAGCCTCTAACTTAAGGTTGCCTTTTTGCGATCGGCCCGTAAGTTAACTGACTGGTTTCTCTGGGAATTTTCCAGTGTGATAGGTGGTTTCCTGAAGCAAATGGCTAACCAGGAGTTTGAGAAAGAAGAACGGCACGAACCATTCCAGACCAAGCGTGGGGGTCACGACGTAGCGATCGCCCAGCAGCGATAATCCGTAAAGCCCCAGAGCAACCGGGCGCTGGAGATACAGAGGCGATCGCAAAATCAAAATTGATGCCCCCAACAGGTAGCCAGATGTGCCAAGCCAGAAGGCCCAATCTCCTCCCCGAAACAGCACCGCTACGAGTAAAACATGGATGAGATGGAAGGACACAAATGCTAGATGCTGCCGCCAACCCTGTCCAGGGCGATGATACCAGCGTTTAGCAGTAGATGTGGCATTGGTCAGGACACCCCCGACTAAATCGAGCGCCAAAAGCGCGATCAGTCCTAATTGCAGGGGTGTCCACTGGGCGGGGAGGGTTAGCGCATAGGCTGGAGCCGCAACCATCGCTACCAAGGGCGGCACAAATTGCAATAGCAACTCAGCTTTTGTCGCCCCTGGCCCGGTCAAGCGATCCACCAGACCGCCCGACCCGTTGCGGGGCGAGGCATCTCTCCAATCGGAGTCCATACGACAACCTCATAACACTTGTTATGCTCAAAAAATAACAACTGTTATGATAATGTGTCAAGAGGATTGCCCCCTGTTTCAGTTCCCTTGATATTCAGCCTTGATTGTCATGTCCCAACGCGATCGCCGTCTTGAAGTCTCTGAAGCTGCCTGGCGGGTCATTGTCCGAGAGGGGTTAGATCGCACCAGTATGCGGGCGATCGCCCAGGAGCTTGGTTGCACCACAGGAGTCGTCACCCACTATTTCCGAGATAAGCAAGAGTTAATTCTCTTTGCTCTCAATCAAGTCACTCAGTCCCTACTCAAGGCAATACAGGCCCCAACAGGGCAGGAGCTTGGAGTTGATCGCCTCCTAAACATGGTGTCAGCATTTTTGCCCCTTGATGTTGAACGGCAAGCTATTCTCAAGGTCTGGTTAGCCTTTTTGGGATACGCCGTTGGACGAGATTCCCTGATGGCTGAACACCAAAGGAGTGCTGCCCAACTCCGTGAGGTAATTCTGCAAGAGTTACAAACTCTTCAGTCAGCCAATCTGATTCGAGATGATGCAGACCTTGAGTTAGAAGCCAACGCCCTCTTAGCCCTTGCCAATGGAGTTAGCCTAGACTTCCTCATTCAAGCCAAACGTCTCAGCCCGGAGCAACAGCAACAGGTTATCCGACGCTACGTTGATGAGTTGCTGTCTACTCATATCAAGTAATGGTTATACCGATGCAAAGCAGTATGACATTCAGCAGCATTGTTGCATTATTCAGTGCCATGATTATTCTGGCTTCTATTCCCAGCGTTAGTGTATTAGCTGTCACCACAAGAGCAGCTACATCTGGATTTATTCATGGTATTTTCACAACCTTAGGGATAGTGCTTGGTGACATCATTTTCATAATAATAGCTATTTGGGGGTTGTCGTTTCTTGCTGAAGCGATGGGAAGCTTATTTGTCCTTATAAAATACCTGGGTGCGGCTTATCTTATATTGTTGGGAATAGGGCTATGGAAGTCAAAATTAAATAATATTGAGACAGAGGAGGTTGTAAAATCCTCTTTGCTGTCCAGTTTTCTGACTGGATTGTTTATTACATTGGGCGATCAAAAAGCGACGTTATTTTATCTTGGATTTTTTCCTGCTTTCGTTGATATTTCTAAAATATCTTATTGGGATACGCTCATCATTATCACAATTACTATAGTAGCCGTAGGCGGTGTAAAACTTGGTTATGCGTTTCTGGCGGATAAAGCTAGATTTTTTATTAGTTCCAAAGTAAGGAAAAGAATAAACATTGCTGCTGGCTGTGTAATGATTGGTGTTGGAGTGTTTTTACTAACAAAAGTTTAATTATAGCAATTCTCAGAGTTATGGGGTACGATGTAGTGCAAGTATATAAATTATAAAAATCAGCAATGAGACCTTATCCGATTGAGTTTCGGCAAAAAATAATTGAAGTCTATGAACAGGAAGGTATCTCCATAAGGAGTCTAGCTCAACGATTTTATGTTGCTAAAAGCAATGTTGCAAAAATTAATCAAGCAATATAAAGAAACAGGAGATATTCATCCTTATCCTCAAGGGGGAAGCCCGGAACCGAAGCTCAAGGAAGAGCAATTAGTTGATTTAGTAGAAATCATTGAAGCCAATAATGACGCGACGCTCGAAGAACTTTGTGACTTACTTGAAGAAAAGGTACAAGTGAGAGTCAGTCGAGCCACGATGGGAAGAATTACGCAAAAATTAAACTATAGTGTAAAAAAAAAACTCTGTACGCCGCAGAAAAAACAAGTGAGAGAGTACAGGAGCAGCGAGTTGAGTTTTGGTCAAAAATCCAAGATATTCCAGTAGAAAACCTGGTTTTCATTGATGAATCAGGAGTTAACTTGGCAATGCTGAGGCTTTACGCCAGAGCTTTAAAAGGGAAGAGAGCAAGAGGGGAAAAGCCTCAAAAGCGAGGAAAAAAATATCTCTTTGATTGCTGCTTTATCCGTTCAAGAGTTGATAGCATCAGTCAGTATATATGGGGCAGTAGATGGCGTGACATTTGAAGCTTTTATCCTTCAGGAATTAATCCCTAAACTCTGGAAGGATGCTTGTGTTGTTATGGATAATGCCAAAATCCATCAAGGAGAGATGGTAAGAGAATTTATAGAAAAAGCCGGAGCCAAACTTCTGTATTTATCTCCTTACTCTCCTGAGTTTTCCCCAATTGAGAATTTTTGGTCAAAAGTTAAATCTATCTTAAGAAAGACAGCAGCAAGAACATATAAAGATTTAATTGATGCCATTGCCAACGCCATGCTTGAGGTGACTCAGTCAAATATCCGTAACTGGTTTGCTCATTGTTGTTACTGTGCCTCATGAGTGCGAGAATCGCTATAAGTAGATGGATTTAATTATTTGTAGGATGGATAAAGCAACTAAGCGAAACCCATCCAACCAATGTCAACGTTGGGTGAGTTTCCTCAACCCAACCTACATTACTCATCAAAACAATAAGTCTTACAAATCCCAAATATAATTGGGAAATTAGAAATATTTTTAGCCAAGGGAGAATGAGATTAAAACAAATAAATGGCAAACTAATTAAAGAGAATTTATTTACAATGTTTAATCGCCGCCAGTATCTCCAATTTATGGAAAAATTGGCTCAAAGTTCCCCATAAATTGGGAGATTAAGTCTTATTTCCACTGTCTAAGCGTCTCGATTATAACTTTTGGGATATCTTAGAAGCGCTCCTAGTGGTCTTTTCATCATATTTTGAACAGGTGTAGAGACGTTTTATACAACGTCTCTATATTGCTGTGGAAATTAATAACAAGCCTATCGTGGCTTTGTTTTCACACTTACTGGGCCATTTACCACCACTTGACAAGCTAAACGGTAGGTTTCTGGTTTTTTCTTCAGTTTCCGGGTTTCAAAATCAGTCCGAGGCGAAAGATTTTCTATACCTTCCTGAATTTCTACAATACAGGTAGCGCATTGACCGTAGCCCCCGCAGTTCATCATCTTTCCCCTAAGGGTATAGATATCAATGCCATTCTCTAGGGCTTTTTCTCTTAAGTTAGCCCCATCAGCTGCGATCGCTTCCCGATTTTCGTTGACAAACGTAATATTAGCCATCAGCCCTTTTCACTCACATCGTTCCTATTAAGAAATCTTAAAAAATTTTATGAAGTTAGCAAAGGTGATATGTACTGAAACCGAGAACAACGTTTTGAGACACAGTAGGGGCAATTCATAAATCATCCGATTTATTTTAGGCTTGCACGGTCGGCAAATCCGGAAATTTTCTTGTAAGCATTGCCCCTACCCTTCTTGTCCCACCCTCTTGAAAACTGAAACAAAACCTAAGCAATGCTAACCACAGACACGATAAATCGCCTCTAGAAAAAGTCAGCTCAGAATGAAATAATTACCTGGTTTGACAGAATCGGTCTACAAGGGGTTATCAGAAAGTTCACTGCCTGGGAGGTTGCTAATGTTGCGTTGGAGGGCTGCCAACGAACGATTGTAATCCAGAACAGCTCTGAGTCGGTTGACTCTAGCGCGGGTCAGCTCAGTTTGAGCGCTAATTACATCAGTCTGCGTACCGACACCCGATCTAAATCGTAACTCAGCCAAACGCAAGCTTTCTTCTGCCTGAGTAACGGCGAAGAAAGCAGTTTGAATGTTCTCCGCATTCGATCTTAAATTGAAATAAGCTCGTTCCACCTCCAAGCGGATTTGGTTGCGTTGGTCAGCAAACTGAGTTTCTGCGATCGCAATATTAGCTCTTTCCTGCTCCGCTCTGGCTCTGGCGGCTCCCCCATCGAAAAAGTCCCAGCGAAATCTTGCCCCCAAGGTTAAGCCGTCGGCAGGCCCCAATTCATCATTGAACACCCCTAAAACATCGTAGGTCGCAAACAAACTTACTTGCGGGCTTGTGCCAGCCAGCGCAATACGCCGTTGCTGTTCGCTGATGTTCCGCCGAGCCAAGAGCTGTTCCAACTCTGCCCGGTTCTTTAGCGCCAGGATAATACTCTGTTCTAGTGTAAGATTCCACTCCCCAGCAAACTCAACTTGGTCTGCCGCAGCCACCTCAGCCCTCTGAGCTAAACTTAACAATTGGGTTAACTGCCTGCGGGCAATACTTTGTTGACTTCTGGTGCGAGTTAGGTCTTGGACGGCATTCGCCAGCTGCACTTGAAACCGCAGTACATCAAAGCGCGTTCCCAGTCCAGCTTGTTCTAGCAACTGAGCATCCTCAAGACTTCTAGCAGCATCTCTCACCGCCGCAGTAGAAATCTCAACTTGGGAATCTGCCTCTTGCAAATCGTAGTAAGAATTCGTAACATCCAAACGGACTTGTTCGAGTTGGCGTTCCAAATCTAACTGATCGAAACGCGCCTGTTGTTCTGCTGCTTGGATACGCGCTCCTCGTCTACCAGAGGTAAAGAGGTCATAGCTGACTTCAAACCTGCTGTCAAAGCTTGTCGAGACAGTATTGTCATCCCCCAGTGCTGGCCTTAATGGGGATGACTGTTGTCTGGCATTGGATAGCTCAGCACTGGCAGAATCCGATCTGGTGAAATTGGCTTGCACACCAATGTTGGGATACTCAGCCGCAAGAGCTTCTCGCAGCGCCGCCCGACTGCGCTCTGCGGTCAGAAGTGCAACTTGTAAATCCCGATTGTTACGCCGCGCCAGTACAAGAGCCTGTTCCAGCGTTATCCGTTGGAAGTTTTGAATTTGTACTTCCTCTGGTTTGGTGGGAAATAGCAGGGGATTGGCGCTGGGGTTGAGGTATTCGGGGGGTAAAGGTGGGTTCTGAGTTTTGGTTTCTGAGCTTTGTTGAGTTACGACGTTACTCCCGTTCCCTGTTTCCTGGGCCTGTTGGTTCTTCTGGGGAGCAGATGGAGCCATACCCCCGTTGCCAGAATTAAGCATAGGGGAGGTAGGACGAGTTTCTGCTTCGTCCTTATTTTCCTGTGTGCTGATTTCTGACTTGGGAGTTTCAACTTTTTGACTTGGGGGGCTTTCTTGTGCAGCACTCAGCTTTGCATACGCCAAGGTGAGAGCAAGACCTGCACCCACAGCCATAAAACCAGTTCCTACCCAATGAAACGGATGTCTAGAAGTTGGCATAAGTTTTTGAATTTGGTCTTTTGCTCTTAGAAAAACTTTTCTTCAGCTTCAAGCAACCTTATGCAGAATACCGGGTTGCGATCGCGCTTGGCAAACGAATTTTTATTAATTGCTCCCCATTGGTTGAAAGCGCCGTCGATTCTGCCCGATTCTGATGAATCCTTAATCTAGTGGCGGCTGGGGACTGTGGACTGGGTATCACGAGGAATTGTTTCTCTTGGTCTCCTCTGCCAGCTGTTCGCTTAACCATTGAATTTCGTCTTGAATCACCATTAAACACCTTTGTAAGACTGCTATTTGGTAGGGATCTGCTGGCAGAGGTTCTGTTTGTTGACTTTCCAGGCGCAATCGACAAACCATTAAGCGATGCTCCACCAACTTGATTCGGATTGTGGGTTCTATGTGACTAAAAAAGAAAAACTTGATTGTAAAGCGAGAGCGAGCGTTCACCCAGCTTTCATGCGGGTGTTCTAGCATTTGTTGCATCCATAGCTCGCGCCCTTTATCGCTGATGCTATATATTTTGCGAATTGAACCTGCCTCTCCTTCCTCCTCTGTGAGTACGCTGATAGCACCCCGCTCCTCCAATCGTCTCAAGAGAGGATATATAGCGCCGTAGTTGGCACTGATGCAACCACTCATAAACAGTTCTAGTTGCTGCTTCAGGCGATATCCATGTAGCGGTTCGCGTTGCAGTAAACCTAAAGTAGCCAATTCAAGCATTTTGTATCAAACTGATATAAATATCTGTTGCATCTGTTGCATTCGATTTTAATATGTATGGTATTGCCTTGCATCTGCATTGAGAATAGAGCGTTTGACCTCTTCCCTACAAGGGGAGGGGAGTTTAAGCATAATAATCCCTCATTTGAGATGCACACTCTTGCCCCAACCCCTCCCCTTTTAGGGAAAAGGTTGGGGGAAAGGTTTTTTATGGGTGATGGTGTAGGAAGCTTTTCGTGATTGCTGCGATCGCGCAATAAACTATGCACTCGTCAATAAGCAGCCACGCAAGAGCGAAAGTTGTTAAAGTACCGCCAGCCTTGTCAAAGGAAAGGAAACGAAGATGTCCGATCATTCGTCCCCTGAATCTCCAGTTCCACTTAAGACACAAGAAGATACGCTTTTTGAGGAGCAAGCTTTAGAAAACGAGTCCGTTGCAGTTGAGCTTCACCCAGGTCGAACAAAGTATTGGGCCGCGTTGTCAATCGTCTTGTTGATTGTCGGTGGTGGTTTGGGTTGGCATTGGTGGCAAAGCCGTGCCAGTAATGCTCAACCTGCACCGGGAGCAGCAGGTCAACCGCAAGGAATACCTGTCAAATTAGCAACTGTAGAAACAGCCACCGTCGAAGAAGCTTCCGAGTTTGTGGGTTCCCTGCAAGCTGCACGGAGAGTGGTAATCAAGCCGGAAATTGAGGGGCGAGTTAGTCAGATTTTGGTTTCCGAAGGCGATCGCGTTCCCGCCGGAAAGACTTTAGTACAACTTAGCCCGGACAAGAGACAAGCAGAAGCCGCCAGCGTGTTACAGAGTGTCAATGCTGCCCGTGCCACCAGCGCCAATGCTGCCTCCCAAATCAAAGCCTTAGAAGCCGAAAGGGCTTCCACTGTCGCTGAAGTGGAACTGCAACAGGAAAACTATCGACGCACTTCTACCTTAGTAGGACAAGGTGCATTGGCGAGAGCCGAACTAGATCGAGTTACACGCGATCGCCGTGCTGCCCAAGCCGCCTTGAATGCCATCACCGAACGCATTCAAGCCGCCCAGTCAACCCTTGCCCAAGCCCAAGCAGGTTTACAGCAAGCCCAAGCTAACGTCGATCTTGCTAACGCAGAACTTAAAGATGCCACAATTGTCGCCCCCATCGCTGGCGTTGTCGGAGCTATCCCAGTCAAGTTAGGAGATGTCGTTAGCAGTAGCGACACCCTCACCACTATCATCCAAAATCAATCTTTAGAAATAGAATTGTCTATTCCTTTAGAAAGAGCGCCAGATTTACGCTTAGGGCAGACAGTAGAGGGAACCAATTCCCAAGGAAAATTACTAGGCACAGGTACAATTAGTTTTATTTCTCCCCAAGTAAATTCGAGTTCTCAAAGCATCCTTATCAAAGCTAGGTTTGACAACTCACAAGGACAACTGAGGGATGGGCAATTTATCCAAGCCAGAGTAGTTTGGGACGAGAAACCGGGAGTTTTAATCCCAACTACCGCCATATCTCGCCTGGGTGGAGAAAATTTTGTCTTTGTAGCTCAAAAGAAAGGAGAATCAACCTTAATAGCCCAACAAAAGCCCGTGAAATTGGGCGACATCCAGGGAAATAACTATCAAGTTATCGAAGGACTACAGCCAGGAGAAAGAATAGTTGTCTCAGGCATTCTCAATTTATCTAATGGCGCTCCGATCATACCTGAATCGAAAAACTAAGGACTGGGGACTAGGGACTAGGGAATAGGGACTGGACGGGACTGGGTAATATTCTTCCCAATCCCCAATCCCCAATTCCCAATTCCCAATCCCCAATTCCCAATCCCCAACCCCCAATCCCCAATCCCCAATCCTATGTTTGTTGATTTCTTTATCAAGCGACCAGTCTTTGCTACAGTCTGCGCCTTGATTATCCTCTTGGTAGGAGCAATCAGCATTCCTACCCTACCAGTCGCCCAGTTTCCGGATATTAGCCCGACTCAAATTAGCGTAACTTCCAACTACAACGGTGCTAGTGCGGAAGTTGTAGAAAGCGCTGTTACAACAATCTTAGAACGTCAAATTAATGGCGTTGAGGGACTAAGATATCTGACTTCCAGTAGTAGTAATGATGGCACCAGTACAATTACTGCTACCTTTGAGGCATCGCGAAATAAAGATATCGCCGCTGTTGATATCCAAAATCGGATATCTGTAGCTCAGCCGCAACTACCCCAATCTGTTCAGCAAACAGGAGTTGTAGTCAGCAAAGAATCTAGCAGTATCCTCCTCGCGATTGGGTTGTACGCTGAAAATAAGCAGTACGACAACATCTTTTTAAGCAACTATGCCGATTTGTACTTGACAGATGCCATAAAAAGAGTAAAAGGTGTTGGCAACGTGCAAATTTTCGGGGAACGCCGCTACTCAATGCGCCTCTGGTTAGACCCGAATCGCCTTGCTAGTCGAGGATTGACCGCTCAAGACGTAGTGAATGCACTCCGCGAGCAAAACTTACAAATTGGCGTGGGACGCATTGGGCAGCAACCAGCTCCAGAAGGGCAGATGTATCAAATCGATCTGCGTGCCATCAGTAGGTTAAAAGATGTTTCTGAATTTGAGGAAATTGTCCTAAAAACCGATGCTAGTGGGGCGTTGGTGAAGTTGAAGGATGTGGGAAGAGCGGAACTGGGGGCAGAAAACTATAGCTCATTTTTACGGTTTCGCGGCAATGATGCGGTAGGTTTGGGGATTTATCAGCTTCCGGGTAGTAATGCTTTGGATGTCGCCCATGCGGTCAAAAAAGAGATGGAGCGATTGAGTCAGAGTTTTCCGCCAGCGTTGAAGTATCGAGTAGCGTTTGATACGACAGAGTATGTAGAAGCATCCATGACAGAGGTGGTGATTACTCTGTTGGTATCGATTGCCCTCGTTGTCGCCGTGATTTTCATTTTCCTACAAGACTGGCGGACGACGCTGATTCCATCCCTCACCATTCCTCTAGCCTTAATTGGGACTTTTGCCTTTATCAAAGTTTTCGGATTTTCGATTAACAGTTTGACGTTATTTGGTCTAACTTTAGCAACCGGGATGGTGGTGGATGATGCGATCGTTGTGGTTGAAAATATCAGTCGCTTTATCCAAGAAAAAGGCATGAATCCCGGTCAGGCCGCCTCTGAATCCATGACAGAACTGTTCGGAGCGGTGATTGCAACTTCGTTAGTTTTAATGGCTGTATTCGTCCCTGTAGCCTTCTTTCCGGGGACGACAGGAGCGCTTTATAAACAATTTGCACTGACGATCGCATTCTCAATTGCTATTTCTACTTTTCTAGCTTTAACCCTGACTCCTTCCTTGTGTGCGCTGCTGTTGCGTCCGGGACAACAGCCGAAAGGTTGGGTTGGATGGATTTTCGGTCGGTTTAACGGGTTTTTGGATAGAACGCGAAAAGGATATGCGCGATCGCTTAACTTTCTGACTCGTTTTAAAAGCATTATCATCGGCTTATTTATCGTCTCTTTGGGAATGACAGCTTGGCTTTATACCCAAGTACCTACCGCATTTCTCCCTGAAGAAGATCAAGGCTATTTCATCACCATCGTTCAAGGGCCCGAAGGAGTATCGCTGAACTACACCAGCGAGGTGATGAACAAAATTGAACAAGAAATTCTCAAAAATCCAGAAGTTGTAGGAACTTTCGTTGTCGGTGGTTTTGGTTTTAGCGGTAGCACTGCTAATAGCGGTGTCATTTTTACTACCCTCAAACCTTGGGAAGAACGTACAGGAAAAGACCAAACTGTACAAGGAATTATTGGCAGATTGGCAGGAACCTTATCGGCAATCCCAGAAGCAAGAATTATTCCTGTTAATCCTCCAGCAATTCAAGGTTTAGGGCAATTTGGCGGTTTCCAATTTCAGCTGCAAGACCGCAGAGGTAATAGTAGTTTAGAACCTCTATTACAATCTTTGGGACAACTACTAGGTAGTGCGAATAAAACACCCGGATTGCAAGCTGTATTTAGCACCTTCGCCGCTAATACGCCGCAACTACTCGTAGATGTCGATCGCAATAAAGCCAAAGCATTGCAAGTTTCTATCGACGATATTTTTAACACCCTGCAAACTTTCTTAGGCGCACAATATGTAAACGATTTTGATTTACAGCAGCGAAATTATCGCGTCTACGTCCAAGCAGATCAACAGTTTCGTTCTAACCCAGCCGATGTTGGGAAACTCTACGTTCGTTCTGGCGAAAATCAGATGATTCCCCTGAGCAGTTTAGTAAAACTTACTCCCACGACTGGCGCTCAAACTATTAACCATTACAACTTATTCCGTTCTATAGAAGTTAATGGTTCGGCGGCTCCTGGCTCTAGTTCTGGAGATGCAATTAAAGCAATGGAAAGAGTAGCAGCACAAGTTTTACCATCTGGTTTTGGCTACGAATGGTCGGGTACTTCTCTGGAGGAAATTCAGTCGGGCGGTTTAGCACCGATAATTTTTGGGTTGGGACTAACCTTTGTGTTTCTAGTATTAGCGGCACAGTACGAGAGCTATATTGACCCGATAATTATTATGCTTTCAGTTCCCTTAGCTATTTTCGGGGCGCTTTTAGCTCAGTCAATGCGCGGTTTAGCTAATGATGTTTATTGTCAGATTGGATTAGTAATGTTGATTGGTTTAGCAAGTAAAAACGCTATTCTAATTGTAGAATTTGCTAACCAATTGCGCGAGAAAGGAATGTCAATTACCAGAGCAGCGGTGGAAGCTTCGCAAGAGCGTTTGCGACCGATTTTGATGACAGCTATTTCAACGCTTTTGGGGATTTTTCCCCTAACAATTGCTACAGGGGCAGGCGCAGGTAGCCGCCAATCTCTAGGGACGGCGGTGTTTGGCGGAATGTTGATCGCGACTTTCTTGAGTTTGTTTGTGGTGCCAATTCTGTATATCGTAATTAAGACGCTCAGCGATCGCTTGAAGCCTGGTGGTAAAAATAAGAAAACTCCGAAATCGGCTCCTAGTCGAGAGCTGAAAAGTCCTGCTATCACCCGTTAAATTGAACCTCTCTCCTAAAAAGCTTTCAGTGGAAGTTTCCTCCGCTGAAAGCTTTTCACTCCCCAACCTCTGCCCACCTTCCCCTGCTTAAGGTTCTCCATGCTAAAGCTTTATCACTATCATATTTCTCCCAACTCCCGGAGGGTCTGGGTGTCGCTACTCGAAAAACAGCTGGAGTTTGAGTTGGTGCCACTCAACTTGGATGGCGAACAGTTGCAACCAGAATTCCTGGCACTTAACCCTTTCCATCACATTCCCGTCTTAGTAGATAACGGTTTTAGGGTAGTGGAATCCTTAGCGATCCTAGATTACTTAGAGGCAAAATACCCTATACCTGCGATGCTGCCTAGCGATGCTAAAGATTTAGCAATTGTGCGGATGGTGGAACTGGCGACAGTTAACGAACTATTGCCCGCTACAGTCCCATTGTCCCCCGTGATGTTAGGGTTGTCAGCAGGAGATCCAGAAAAAATCGAGAAGGCATTGCAGAAAATCTCAACAGTGCTAAATTTTTTTGAGAGTTTGCTAGACGAGCGCCCATTCTTTGGCAGTGAAAATATAACTCTCGCTGAACCTGTAGCTGGTACTGTTTTACCCTGGTTGCCAAGGGGCGGCGTGTCCTTGAGTGAATATCCTAAATTGAATGCTTGGTGCGATCGCATTCAAGCACGTCCTTCTTGGCAAGCTACGGAAGCTACCCCAGAAATAATGGAAGCGTTTAAGTCGTCTCCTATGATAGCTCGCATGGCAGCTGCACAGAACTCCTAAAGACTCATGCAGACAACAATCTCCGCAGCAAAAAGTGCGGGGATTGTTGGCTGCAATAGTGAAGAATTGCTTGAACCCAATACGGCATTGTTTGTGTAGCCACACCCGAATAGGTGTGCCTACACAGAGACTTTTGCAAAAAGTCTCTTCTTTGTCTAAGAAGCTACTTTCGCCGTAGAACGGCGGCGACGTCTTCCAGCAAGCTTAGTAGGCGGTTCCTCCGGAGCTTGCAGCAAGAACACTAGCAGAGGGCGGCTCTGGAATTCACGCCGCAGCAGGCGTTGTAGCGCTGATTCCAGTTGAGTTTGCACTCCTGCCCAATCAACTTCTAGCGGTTCATCTTCCAAGACACGGGCGAATTCTGACCAGCGATCGCTCAAAATTCCTTCTAGAGTTTCGCGTACCAAAGTTTGTAGGCGATCGCGTTCCATCGTTGTCACCACACCGCGCAGGTGAACTTCCGGCTTAGCAGTCAGCTTACCTTCCCAGTCCATCGCTGCAGCGATCGTCACAACACCATCTTCTGCCAATTGCTGCCTTTCTTTCAGCACATTAGCTTTCAGCACGCCAGAATTATCTACTAATTCGATGCCAGACGGAACCTTACCCGCCACTTTGATGCTATCTTCCGACACCTCTACGACATCCCCATTGTCAATAATCACCATATTTTCCGCAGGGATACCCATGCTCTGGGCAGTCTTGGAGTGCTGGATAAGCATCCGATGCTCGCCGTGAACTGGTAAGAAGAACTTCGGACGAGTTAAGGCAATCATCAGCTTTTGGTCTTCCTGACAGCCGTGACCGGAAACGTGAATCCCCTTGTCACGACCATAAACCACATTTGCACCCTGCATCATCAGCTTGTCGATGGTATTTACCACGGCAATTGTATTTCCCGGAATTGGGTTTGCCGAGAATATCACCGTATCGCCTGCACGGATTCTCACTTGTCGGTGTTCGCCGTTAGAAATACGAGTCATTGCTGAAAGAGGTTCACCCTGAGAGCCGGTAGTTAAAATCAATACCTTCTCATCTGGCAGTTGGTGAATCGACTGCAAAGGCTGGAACAAATTGTCGGAACATTTGATATATCCTAGATTGCGTGCCTGAGCAATCACATTCAGCATCGAGCGACCTACCACGGACACCATCCGTCCGTGCTTTTGCGCCAGTTCCAGAACCATATTGATTCGGTGGACGGACGAAGCAAAAGTAGTCAATAGCACCCTTCCCTTTGCCTGAGAAATAAAGCGGTCGAGATTCGGAAAAACTGATCGCTCAGAAGGCGTGAATCCCGGTACTTCCGAGTTAGTCGAGTCGCTAATCAGGCATAAAACGCCTTTCTCGCCGTATTCAGCCAGTCTTTGCAAATCAAAAAACTCTCCATCAACTGGCGTGTGGTCAATCTTGAAGTCACCTGTATGGATAACGACACCAGCGGGCGTGTGGATAGCGACTGTGAAGCTATCAGCAATAGAGTGGGTGTTGCGAATAAATTCGACGAAGAATGAAGCGCCAATTCGCACCATTTCCCGGGGTACTACTCGTTTTAGGGTCGTCCGATTGGAAACCCCAGCTTCTTCCAATTTACCTTCTAGCAATGCCATTGCTAGACGCGGGCCATAGATGACTGGGATATCAAATTGCTTGAGGTGATATGCTATCCCGCCGATATGGTCTTCGTGACCGTGGGTGACGATCATGCCTTTGATTTTGTGGCGATTTTCCCGCAGATAGGTCATGTCGGGGAGGACGATGTTCACGCCGTGCATGGATTCGCTGGGAAAAGCTAATCCCGCATCCAACAGGATGATTTCATCGTCATATTCAAACACACAGGTATTTTTCCCAATTTCATGCAGTCCGCCGAGGGGAATAACTTTCAGGGCGGGTGCGGATTCGTTCTTAGTCATGTGGTTCCTTGTAATAAATCAAGAGCGGTCAATACAAAACAGTTGAAAATTTGCATAAATTACAGCGACTTTGGCAAATAAAAAGCCTAAAACAGGAATTTTTTGCCTTATTCTTTTTGCCTAGTATTAGCGACTTTAGCCAGTAAAAATTTAAAAAAGAAGTTTCTTTTTTTGCTTTTTTCCTTTTTACTTTTTTTTCCTTTCTACCGTCGCCTCAAATCAAAGTCAGCTGCTTCATTACTGCCTCTAACATTTGCCTATCTGAGTCTGGTAGATGCGAGAGTGGTGGACGAGTCGAGCCAATATCCCAACCTTGCAGTTTTAGCGCCGCTTTGATGGGAATAGGATTAGTCGTACAAAACAAAGCTTTGAATAATGGAAAAAGTTGTAGGTGAATATCGATTGCTACTTTAGTTTGACCGTTTTCAAAGGCTTGAATCATCTGTTGCAGCTGTTTGCCTACTAGATGGCTAGCAACGCTTATTACCCCAGCACCGCCAACTGATAATAAAGGCAAAGTTAGGGAATCATCCCCAGCGTATATCTGAAATTCTGCTGGTATCAGCCGTCGAATCTGACTTGCTGCGTCTAGGTTGCCACTTGCCTCCTTAATTGCCACAATGTTCGGGATTTCTGCCAGACGAGCTACTGTCTCTGGCTGGAGATTCTGACCTGTACGACCAGGTATGTTGTAGAGTATCAGGGGCAGGTCTGGGCAAGATTGGGCGACGCTTGCAAAGTGCTGATACAGTCCCTCTTGGGGGGGCTTGTTGTAGTAGGGTACGACTTGTAAAGATCCATCTACTCTTATTTTAGCGGCTTTTTGAGTAGCTGCCATCGCTTCTTTCGTCGAATTTGACCCTGTACCTGCGATTACCTTAGCTTTTCCGGCTACTGCCTTTTGTACAACCTGAAATAACTCATACTCTTCTTCCCAAGTCAGAGTAGGAGATTCCCCAGTTGTGCCACATATTACCAAGGCATCACTACCATTTTCTGCCAAATGCGCCGCCAGCGCTTCTGCAACGGCGTAATTTACAGCGCCATCTTCCTTAAATGGCGTCACCATCGCGGTGATCACGCGCCCAAAATTTACCACACTCTTTTAACTCCTCTTTCGATTTTGAATTTTGGACTTTGGATTTTGGATTAAGAAGCTACAATCTAAAATCTAAAATCTAAAATCCAAAATTTTGCTGGTATAAGTCGATTACTTATAACTTAATTTCGTCGCAGGCTGGAGCCAGTTCCGTTCTACCAACAATTCCGCAATTTGGATGGCATTAAGCGCCGCACCCTTGCGTATCTGATCTCCACTCAACCACAGTTCCAATCCGCACGCATGAGAGATATCTTGACGAATTCGACCTACTAAAACTTCGTCGCGACCGCTTGCCTCAATTGGCATCGGAAAATAATTTGCCTGCCAGTCTTCCACCAGCTTGACACCCGGAGCAGTCGCTAATATTTCCTTTGCCTTGGCTGGGGGAAATGGTTGCTCAAATTCTAGGTTAATCGCTTCTGAGTGCGCTCTGAGTACGGGAACCCGCACACAAGTGGCACTTACTCGCAGTTCGGATGCGCCGAAAATCTTGCGCGTCTCATTGAGCATTTTCAGTTCTTCTTCACAATACCCTACTTCAGTCATTGGGGAATTGTGCGGAAATAAATTAAATGCCAGGGTGTAGGGGAAAATTCCTGGTTTTGGTGACTCTCCCTCTAAAATTTCGCGGCTGTGTGTTTTGACTTCTTCCATCGCCCTTGCACCCGCACCGCTTGCCGATTGGTAGGTGGCGACAACAATGCGCTGCACTGGCTGCACTTGATGCAGAGGCCAAACAGCCACTGCCATCAAAATTGTTGTGCAGTTAGGATTAGCAATTATACCCCGATGAGTGCCTGCTGCTTCTGGGTTCACTTCTGGAACCACTAGCGGAACTTCGGGGTTCATGCGAAAGGCACTGGAATTGTCAATTACAACTGCCCCAGCGTCTACCGCTTTATGCGCCCAGGCTTTAGAGGTAGAGCCGCCAGCAGAAGCGAGAACTAAATCTACATTATCAAACGAGCGATCGCCTACTGCCTCCACAGGCAAATCTTCGCCCTTAAATGACATGGTTCGACCAGCAGAACGTTCTGAAGCCAACAGCTTCAAGTCGGCTACGGGAAAGTTACGGGCTTCCAGAAGTTCTAATAACTCCGTACCTACTGCACCCGTGGCTCCGAGAATGGCAACGCGATAGGAATCAGACAAAGATGGTTCCTCCTCTTGAATACATATATTTCAAAAACTTTCGGTATCGAGCCTAAGCAATCTGTTAGGTTTTTTTTGTAATATTTGTAATATTTGTGCTTGTGCAAGGACACAGACTATTACTGCTTCTATTAGAATATCTCAAAGGAATTTTACATATCTAGAACTTCCCTTAACCTAACTTCCCTGCCAAAGAAGGAAAAGCTAGATTCTGGTTGAGTGAAAGCGCGTGCTGTCGATGTACTATCATCAAATATGTCAACAATAGGGATAGTAAGGTTTTATCTACACTGGCTGCAACTGTTGCAAAACTAGGATATCACGGGGTTGAGACGCTAGAGTTCTTCTTTGGCTTTAACCGACCGTCTTCCAAGCCTACCGTAGAATCGCTATCAACCCTGTGCGCTTTAGTTTCTAGAGAAGTTATCTGATGAAAGTTACCCAGGAAAAGCTCCCACAGAGCAGGATTGGCTTGGAAATTGAAATTCCACCGGATCAGTCAAAAAATGCCTACGAGCAGGTAGTCCAAAAGCTCGCCCGTACAGTCAACATTCCTGGGTTTCGCAAAGGAAAGGTGCCTCGCCAAATCCTGCTACAGCAATTGGGGCAGACACGGATTAAAGCAACTGCCCTGGAAGAATTGATTCAAAGTAGTCTCCAGCAGGCTCTTAAGCAAGAAGCAATTGAGCCGCTAGGTAACTATCAGCTGCGTTCCGATTTCGATGAGTTAGTGGGTCAGTTCAAACCAGGAGAACCCCTGACGTTTATAGCTGCGGTGGATGTGCAGCCGGAAGTATCGTTAGGCGACTACACTGGTCTTACCGTCAAGGCGGAGGAAGTACCGTATGACCCTAGCACTGTGGAAAAGTTCTTGGAGGAGCGTCGTGCGGAATTAGCCAACTTAATCCCTGTGGAAGGTCGCCCAGCGCAAATGGGAGATGTCGCAGTAGTGGATTATAGTAGCCGTTTGGCGGACGAACCAGAAGGTGAAGAAACTGAAAGTATTGCTGGGGGTCAAGCCGAAGACGCTCAAATTGAGCTAGTTGAAGGCAAGTTTCTCAAAGAATTTGTCGATGGCATTGTAGGCATGAGTTCCGGCGAGACGAAACAGATATCGGTGAATTTTCCGGAAGATTATCGCCAAGATTTAGCAGGGAAGACAGCTATCTTCAGCATCACGCTCAAAGACCTCAAGGAAAAAGAGTTACCAGCGTTAGATGATGATTTCGCCCAAGAAGTCAGCGAGTTTGAGACTTTAGCCGAGTTACAAGAGTCTTTAGAGAAAAAATTTCGCGACAAGGCTGAGCAAGAAACGAAGGCTAATAAGGAGCAAGCGATCGTCAGCGAACTGCTCTCAAAAGTTGAAGCTGACCTGCCGGAAACCATGATTCAGCAGGAAGTTGAGACGATACTGCGTCAAACCATCATGCAAATGGGGCAGATGGGGATTGATGTCAAGTCCATGTTTACACCGGAGATGGTGAAGCAAATGGGAGCGCGATCGCGTCCGGAAGCCATCGACCGACTCAAACAATCCCTAGCCCTGGAAGAAATTGCCAAGCGCGAATCTCTCCAAGCAGAACCAGAAGCCATTACAGCCAGAGTCAATGAGCTGCTAGAGCAGTTTCCAGACGACCAAAACATCGACAGGGAACGGCTGCATACCATTGTCTCAGCCGATTTGCTCAAAGAAAAAGCAATTAGCTGGCTAGAAGAACACGGCACAATTGAACTGGTTCCCCAAGGCACTCTCACGCCAGAGGAAGACGAGGAAACTGAAGCTGAAGTAACCGCTACCGAAGCAACAGAAACCGAAACGGCAGAGGAAACTGAAGCTACAGAAGCAACCACCCAGACGGCACAACCAGATGCCGAATCCTCTCTAGAGTGAATAAACCATAGGGGCAACCAAAAAACTGCCCCTACACCCTTATCAACAGTCCGTGATGGTCAAAAACAGCGGATTCGGATATAACGGAAGTATAGTGGATCAAGAACCACTCGCCAGTTCACCTGACAGTGCAGGGTTAGACTTCGCTCGTTTATGGTTATATCTCTATCCCGGAATTACGAAATCACAAGCCAAAGAAAACCGGATATTTACTCCGCCTTCGGTTCAAGCAACGTTGTTCCTATGGTGGTGGAACAATCCGGTATGGGGGAACGGGCGTTCGATATTTACTCGCGGCTACTGCGGGAGCGCATCGTTTTCTTAGGGACTCCGGTTGACGATGTGGTGGCTGACTCAATTGTGGCTCAGCTGTTGTTTCTAGACGCAGAAGACCCGGAAAAAGACATTCAGATGTACATCAACTCCCCCGGCGGTTCGGTGACATCTGGTATGGCAATATATGACACAATGCAGCAAATACGGCCTGATGTTGTTACCATATGCTATGGATTAGCAGCCAGCATGGGGGCGTTTTTGTTAGCAGGTGGAGCGCAGGGTAAGCGCATGGCTCTACCCAGTGCCAGGATTATGATTCACCAGCCCCTCGGCGGAGCTCAGGGACAAGCAGTTGATATCGAAATTCAAGCCAAAGAAATTCTTTATCATAAGCAAAAACTGAACGAGTTACTGGCTCACAGCACGGGTCAACCGTTTGAGAAAATATCGGAAGATACCGAGCGCGATTTCTTTATGTCATCGGCTGAGGCCAAAGATTACGGTCTCATCGATCAGGTCATCTCCAGGCAGAACCTTCCCCAGGCGGAAGCAGCTGTCACTTCACTGAGATAAGAGGCAAGTATGTCTAAGTACGACTCCCATCTGAAATGTTCCTTTTGTGGCAAGTCCCAAGAACAGGTACGCAAATTAATTGCCGGGCCGGGAGTCTACATTTGCGATGAATGCGTTGACCTGTGTAATGAAATTTTAGATGAGGAGCTACTGGACTCTGGGACTCCAGCACCTCAGCCGGTTCCCCGTGCCGAACCTCCCCAGAAGCGCCGCGTCCGTTCCTCTAGTCTCTCTCTGAGCCAAATTCCCAAGCCGAGAGAACTGAAAAAGTATCTCGATGAACACGTAATTGGTCAAGACGAAGCCAAGAAAGTGCTTTCGGTAGCGGTATACAACCACTACAAGCGCCTAAGTTTTATCCAATCTAAGAATAATGGCAAAGCGGGGCATGACGATCAGGTAGAACTCCAAAAATCGAACATTCTCCTGATTGGCCCCACAGGTTGCGGGAAAACACTTCTGGCACAAACGCTGGCAAGTATTCTGGATGTACCCTTTGCTGTAGCAGATGCTACCACTCTGACGGAAGCAGGGTATGTCGGAGAAGATGTGGAAAATATCCTGCTGCGACTGTTGCAGGTGGCAGACTTGGATGTGGAAGAGGCGCAGCGGGGAATCATCTACATAGATGAAATTGACAAAATCGCCCGCAAGAGCGAAAATCCCTCAATTACGCGGGATGTCTCTGGTGAAGGCGTACAGCAAGCTTTGCTGAAGATGCTGGAGGGGACAATCGCCAACGTGCCGCCTCAAGGCGGACGGAAGCATCCCTATCAGGACTGCATCCAAATTGACACGAGCAACATCATGTTTATCTGTGGTGGTGCCTTTGTTGGTCTGGAGAAAGTTGTAGAGCAGAGAATTGGCAAAAAGTCAATAGGCTTTGTTCAAGGTGGTGAAGGGCAGCCGAGAGAAAAGCGCACAGCGGATATTGTGCGGCACTTGGAGCCGGACGACCTGGTGAAATTTGGGATGATTCCAGAGTTTATCGGTCGAGTGCCAGTGGTGGCGGTCGTCGATCCGCTGGATGAAGAGGCGCTGATGGCGATTTTGACGGAGCCTCGGAATGCGTTGGCGAAGCAGTACCAGAAGTTGCTGAAGATGGACAACGTGCAGCTAGACTTTAAGCCGGATGCGCTGCGGGCGATCGCGCAAGAAGCGTATCGGCGGAAAACTGGCGCACGGGCGCTGCGAGGAATTGTTGAAGAATTAATGCTGGATGTGATGTATGAGTTGCCGTCCCGCAAGGATGTGACTCGATGTACCATTACGCGAGAGATGGTAGAGAAGCGTTCTACTGCGGAATTGATCGTGCATCCCTCTTCCATGCCCAAGCCTGAATCTGCATAATTTGTAGCAGTGGTACAAAAAAGCTGAAAATATAGAAACCCGTTTTCTCTGGAAAGCGGGTTTTTTACATAATAGTAGGGTAGACACCAATACTTCCCCTTATAAGGCAGACCTAACGATTTAGCCCCCTTCCCTAGTAGGGAAGCAGGGTGGTTTCATACAGTGAGAGAAAATATCGAAAACTGCAACATTTTGTAGGGGCATGGCATTACCATGCCCCTACCGGCAACCAAAATCAATGTTACAGAATTTTCTTTTAATAAATGAAACCACCCTGCCCTTCCCTACTAAGGAAGGGAGAAACATCAAAGCCCCTCTCCTAGAAGGAGAGGAGTTGGGGAGAGGTTAAGAGAGATGTATTGGGATGGGTACTACCCTAGATACTCAAAACTCAAAAGTCATAAAATGCCTCAAATTCAAGTTCGCGGCACTTCGCATTACTACGAATGGATCAAGACACCGAAAGATGGTGAAAAAAAGCCAGTAATTGTCTTCATGCACGGTTGGGGTGGATCTTCTCGTTACTGGGAAACCCCTGCTAAAGCCCTTTCGGAGACTTTTGACTGCTTGCTTTATGATATGCGAGGATTTGGGCGATCGCGTAAAATTTCGCCTATGGGGAACGGTAGCGTCCTAGCGGAAGAATCCTCGCCACTGGCAGAAGAACCAGCTACAGCGGAAGAGTTGACATATGAAATGGAGGAATACGCCGACGACTTAGCAGGGTTGTTAGAGGCCTTACAGTGCGATCGCGTCTATGTTAATGCCCACTCAATGGGAGCATCTGTCGCCGTCTTTTTTCTCAACCGCTACCCAGAGCTAGTAGAAAAAGCAATTTTAACCTGTAGCGGCGTTTTTGAATACGACGAAAAAGCATTTAAAGCCTTTCACAAATTTGGCGGCTACGTCGTCAAATTCCGCCCCCGTTGGCTGTATCAACTTCCCCTCGTTGACCGGATGTTTATGAAACGATTCGTGCATCGTCCCCTACCCAGTGCTATCAGTCGTGCTTTCTTAGACGATTTTCTGATGGCAGATTACCAAGCTGCTGTAGGCACCATGATTACCTCGGTTAGCGAAAAAGCAGCCCAAGTGATGCCGAATGAGTTCGCCAAGCTTAGCGTTCCAACACTTATAGTAGCTGGCGAATACGATATCATTATCCCCGCCGCGATGGGGCGTGTTGCCGCAGGATTGAGTGACAAGGTGGAGTATGTCGAGATTCCCGATACTGCTCACTTTCCCATGCTGGAAGCACCAGAAGCTTATCTGAAGGTAGTGCGAAAGTTTTTGGGAATAGGCACTGAGCAAAGTTTCGACCAAACTATAGTGTCTTAGTTGCGATCGCTATTGTACTCAGGCAGGTTTTCCCCTCAGCAACACAACCAAGGCAACACCTGTAATTCCAGCGACTACAACCCATGCTAAGGTCAAACCGATTAATTCGCTGAAGAATAGGCGCGTAGTCTGGCGCAAAATTCCACCTACAGTCCAGCCGATAGACAGCCCTATCGCCCAGCCTGCAACATTTGCTAAGATCCACATCCAAGCTTTTTTGACTTGCTGCCTGAGTACCAACCATTGCCCCAGCCCAAGCATTGTGCCTACAATTGTCCCATTCAAGACACCAAAGATTATTCTAGGTTCAGAAAGTAAGGTTCCGGGGGCAACCCAGCCTATGGCACCCATACCACTGCCCCCGATTAAAGCCCAACTGAGTATACTCGCTAATATCCACCACCAAGCGATCGCAAGATGCTGTCTAAGAACCAATGCTTGAGAAAATGCGATCGCGCTTGCACCTATTGTGCCCTCTACAAGTCTAATATCGGTTCTATCGCCAATTTCCACCCACAGCAAACTAACTAAAAAACCCACACAAGTGACTAACACCCATTGCAACCAGAAAAAGCATCCAATTTTTGATTTTTGATTTTTGATTTTTGATTGAGAAGTATTTTCAGCAGTAGGAAACAATCAAGCTAAGAGCCAAACGGTATTAAGACCCACTTATACTATCCGGTTGGAGGTGACTTCGGCAAAACTTTTGGTTGTGTAGCGCTTGCGGGAAAAAGCGAACGGAAAGCTTCTCGGCGTTTTTTGGGTGACTCTGGAGACATATAACTCCATAAACTTTCCCAGTAGAAAAAGGATACCCCATTAAAACCGCGATCACGCACCATCTGAACCTGCTGCTGAATTTGCTTCATGTCCACAGGACGACCCCATAACCCTGATAATATCCCCACACCGACGGGAATCTGACCGCGAGCCATCTGCACTGCTGGTTGCGACAACTCCGCAGCAAAAGTTTTCAAGTCATCGCGATACACCTGCAAAACTAACTCATTCACCAAACCACGCTTTATCCAAGTCTGCCAATCTTGGAGATAGGATCTATAGGCAAAATTGTAAGGGTTAGGAGATAAGGACACCAGACAGTAAGGATTAACGGATTTTACAGCTTGGAAAACTCGTTCCATAAAATCAGTAATTTTGTCTGCTCTCCAGCGTATCCACTCGGAATCTTTCGGATTAATCGGGGGGCTTTTTCCCTGATGTTCTTGTTGGTATAGTCTGATTGTGTAGGGGTCGTAGCCAAGCTCAACAGGTAAGCCAAAATGATCGTCTAATTGAATCCCAGCCACATCATATTTTTCGACAACTTCAACAATTAAATCGAGAATAAACTGCTGTACTTCCGGGTGCAGAGGATTGAGCCAAACTACTTTTCGAGTCAACTGTTTGCGGATGAATTCTTGAATTTTTCGAGAGGAAGGTTCAACATTTGGCTTTGCAGGCTTAAGCAAGTTTGGTTCTAATATATCTGGCGTCAGCATCTTTGTACCGTCCCCACGAAGTGAGATCCAGCCGGGGTGACGCTTCGCCAGATTTGAGCCAGCCGGAGCCATGAAGCCATACTCAAACCAAGGAATCACCCTAAGCCGCTGTCGATTTCCTTGCTTGACTATCTGCGCCAAAACATCGTTTCCTAGCCGTAGAATCTTCAGTCCTCTGTCTTGAGAACGACCAGTTACCCGTTTGGCTACAGAACTGGGATAGAAGGTATTTCCTCGGTTCCAGACTACCGGATAGACGGTGTTGAAGTTTAGTTGAGATAGCTGGTCTAATGCTCTGTTGATTCCCCAAGGGGTATATAGCACGCCACTGGCAACATTGGTCAGCCAAACGCCTCTTAACTCCGTAGAAGCTGAAATCGTTGGGGGATTTGCTTTAAACTGGGGAGGATAAATTGACAATGCGATCGCTAGTCCCAAGCATAGCCAAGAAATGAACCAGGTTGGATTCCGGTTCTGTTTTCCTTTTCTGCCTCTGTGACGCTTTCTAGTCACTCAGCGAAAGCTTCCATAAACTCGTAGCTGGAAAATAAGAGTAAGTCTTCCCACTGGTCTGAAAAATTTAGCAGCAACTTTGCGATCGCTATCTTATCAGCTATCGGATTGTTGAGCTACCTTCCTCACGGCTTCGATGTCCAACTCTAAAACCTCAGCTATTTGTTCTACACTCAACCCCTGCTGTAACAAGCGAGGCACTGTTTCTAGTTTGCCTTCTAGTTTGCCTTCTAGTTTGCCTTCTAGTTTACCCTCTTCCTTAGCTTCTTGATAGACTCTCGTTTGTTTTAGATCACTTAATCCAAACATTGCTTCTAACTCCTGACGGCTTAATTGAGTAAATTTGTAGACCAATATCGTCTCAATCAATTCTAAAACCTTTCGCCTGAGTGCTTCATCCTCAAGCTCTTGTTGTGCCTTCTGAATTAACTGTCTAGCCAGCGTCTGGGCTGTATCTTCATTCTCAACTACTAGCCGCACCATCCCCAAACCTACTGATGAATTTGCGGTTTCCTCCAATTCATCCAAATACACCCACTGTACTTGCTGACTTAGCAGCAGTCGCTGATATTCTATTGGCACTGCTTGGTCGATACTTCTTCGGCAAAACACTGCCACGGCACGCCAATCTCTTTTAGGTTTATTTTGACCGAGATAGAGGAAAATTTCGGTAAATAATCGATAGTAAAAGATATCATCTGGTTGAAACTGGACTTCAACAAAGTAGATGGGTTTACGGCTTTCGTTAGACGGAACAAATACTCCATCAATACGTTTAGCTGTTTCTTTGACTTCCCTGAGGGGGTGACACGCGCCCCGGAATCCAAGCTGTATACAGGTTTAACCCAATTATGGTAAGAAAAATAGGCCCGTTATTGTCAACAAGACCTATCTAACAAAAATGCTACC
>NZ_JAMPKJ010000041.1 GCF_039962115.1 Funiculus sociatus GB2-C1
TCTGTCCATCATCAAAAGCTATGGCTCGATAAATGAGGAAAAACAAAAACTTATATTATTGTCGGCTTGAATCACTAATCAAGCCTTCTCTGGGTCTTCCATTATTTATTCAGCAAGCCCTAAGTAAGGATATCTATGAGCGATCGCGAAAAATTGACCACAGCGACAGGTTGCCCAATTGCTGATAACCAGAACTCCCTGACAGATGGAGCGATCGCAGGAGCATTAAGCGGCACGCGGCAAGATATCCAAATGCGACAACTGTGTCACTTCTTCCTCGCTGACATGGATTACGGTATGCGTGTTGCCAAGGCGTTGAGCATTGACATTGACCCCGGTATGCTGCAACAAAATCAACAAAACAATCCTCAGCCTGTAACAGCCTAAATTATTAGCTGTCTGTTTTCTCCTTTGGGTAGGTGAACCTGTTTTTAACAGGGGCGCATCAATAACGCCCCTACCCAAAGGCTTTCCGGGTTAACGACAATTTTGTATTTGGAATTACTTATCAAGTTACTCTCAGCAGTTCTCCTAAAAAATTGTAGGGAAAATTTATGGATTCTGCCAATAAGCCATGCAAACCTAAGCAACTTAGCATATTACAAATTATTGGAATAGTGCTGCTATTAGCTGCGGTTAAATATAGTTTGGACGAAGTTTCACTGTTTCTGCTTAAGCATTTTATTTCAGAAGAATCTGTTGTGTACACAACATTAGTCAACGAATTTCGGCATTTTCACTAACCTTGAGCAATGGTGGCGCGCCCGTGCGATCGCCTGTCTTTCTGTTGATGCTCCAAACGAAGCCATACGCGAACGGGCGCAAGGAGAGCGAAGTTACGCGCACACTTTATTCACACTCTTGAGCTTATTCACTTCATCCCACCAACTCTTCAGTTTAGGAGTTTGAGCGGTAATTGCCTCAAACTCTGGCGTTTTCGAGAGGTAGATGAAGATGGGAATTAGGTAGAAATCGGCAATGCTCAATTCATTACCTAGCAGGTATGGGCTACCAACAGCCAGCGACTCAATCGCCTCTGCTGCTGTTTTTGCAGGCGCGATCGCATTTTTCACCGCGTCCTCATCTGTTTTGCCGCCCTGACTTGGCACAATTAGATGCTGGATGACAATTGTCCTGATTGCAGATGGGTAGAAATAGCTATCAATAATTGCCATAATCTGGCGCATCCGAGCCTTAGACAGCGGATTAGACGGGCTAAACTTGTTACTTGCGACGACAGTATCGAGATAGTCGGTAATGGCAGCCGTCTCATAAAGCACTTCCCCATCCACTTCGAGAGTCGGGACTTTACCAAACGGATTTTTAGCTAGGTACTCGGCTGAGGTGTTTTCACCGTTGAAAATCCCGACTTCTTTGAGGTCATAGTCTGCACCTGCTTCCTCAAGCAACAACCGGACAGTACGAACGTAAGTGCTGAGAGGAATGCCGTAAACAGCGATCGCTGGCATTATCTGTAAATCTCCAATCCTTTTGTTCGACAGTGACAATAATACTAGCTGACTAACTGCGATCGCCTCAGCTAGTAGGGGGAGAACTGGCGAACGAGCTGTTTGAGGGATACAAATGGGCGGTCAGATGAGTGAAAACCCCACGTTAAGCTGTCTATTGGGCAAAAATAATTGAAATGCGATCGCTCATTTCTGCTTAAGGCTAACTGCGTTATAGCTGATTTGTTGCATCCTTTCTACCAGATTAATAGAGCGACAAAATTAAAAATATAATGCGATTTGGGTTGATATAGATGTTAGGGTGCTGCCACTAATCGCCCCTAATCTCCACTAACATCTCGCCTGAGCGCAAAAGCTCCAAAGCTTCCGGCAATGTTGCACTCAAAATCTCTCGCAATCGCGTATTTGATGTATTGCCACACGTCAGCCAGATAATTTGTGGCGGTACTCCGTAGCGAGCGACCAAATCAACGAAATCTCTGTCCTTGGTCATAACGATCGCTCCTGGCGCTTTTGCTGCTTCAAAAATCTCATAATCTTCAGCATCTCTCAGACCAATATCGCGCAAGGCTACTGCTGTCACCCCAAATGTATTCGCGATCCAGGGTGCAATTCCAGGCGACAGTTGTGCATCTACCCAAATCGTCATGCCACCAGAACTGGATGATCGACTTTACGCGCCGCGTAGGTGAGTGCTGCTTTCAGATCCTCCATTTCCAGATCGGGCATTTCCTCCAATATTTCTTCGGCACTTAAACCAGCCGCAAACAAGTCCAGCACATCTGATACCCGAATTCTCATACCCCGAATGCAGGGACGACCTCCACACTGTTTTGGATTAACTGTAATTCTCTCAAGCAAATTTGGCATTCGATTTTGCTCCGAAATAAATCCTTATCTCAGTGTGGATCGAGTTTGCCTAAGTTGCAAATTCAAAAAATCTGAAGATGCGATCGCTCATTTCTGCTTCAGCCTCACTCCTTTCTAACTGGTTTTTGCTTCCTTTTTGTTTGGTCAAAAACTCAATAAAATCAAAATATTCAATTTGAAAGCAAGTGTTAGACTGGCTTCTCAACTGCTACCTAATTTCCCCTTGAGAATCTCTTCCATTTCCCTCAAATCTTCTTCAGTCTTAGGCAACCGATATTTTGGGATATTAGGATTCCCGCGTTTAATCAGAGCCTCAATTGCTTCATCATCCTCTCGGTGAGCCAATACATAAGTTCTCAGTTCTTGACGGGTCATTTTGCTAAAGTCAGGCTTTATCATTAAAGCTACCTTGACCATCGGAAAAAATTAGAATTTCCACGCCTCTCAGTCATTAGGAAAACTCTATTTCCACGGCTGATCATTGGAAGGTTTGAGTTGAATAATTTCAACCAGTAAAGCCTCAACGATGAGATGCCCTTTGAGTAGTGTTACTAAAATTTCATCATTTCTACTAAGTTGACCTATGTAATGCTCGAAGAATCGGGCTAAAACAGGCTTCCCCATAGATTAGCTTTTAAACTTAGCGTTAAGGTGCTGGAATATTTTTGGTACAGTTTGGAATTGATTTGTTATGCCCTAGTACCTCAGTTTCAGCCATTTCGTTACCTTAAAACGCCGTACATAGGGTGGACTGCGGATCTCATTCATCAAGTCCCAGTAGCAGGTCTTGGACAATTTCGCCGATACCCCTGTGGGATAGGTATATTGGTACATAGGCAAATCGGCAGATTCCCATACGATGCTGTGTCGGAATTCAGGCTGCAAGTACTCATATATACCCCACCGGATATTGTTCAGAAACTCGGCAATCGTGCTGCTGTGGTAATTTAGAATGTCGGTGTGGAATCGTTCATAGAAGTCAGCAAGCGCAAGCATGGCATCGTCAAGAGCAACCGAGACACCCCTGGTGGCGAGGGCTTGTTGAAGCTGTTCGGCCACCCCCACGGATCTTAAAAAATTGTGCTTCGAGATATCGCCACACATTTTGAGGAATTTAACCCTCGATAGTTGTAGCTTGGTCTCTGTATCAATTGATGGTAGCCACACCTCAACTTCAACTTCCTGATCGAGCCATTCTTTGAACTCATGGGTTGCTTCGCGCAGTGACCTTATAGAGTCATCTACGTTGAAACTAGGGTTACTGACGATAAACCTTAACCCACTGAGATACGAGGTCTGCTTTAATGGGGCCTTTCTGTCAGTACATGACAAGAAATCAACAAGAACAATGTTGAAATATCGTTGGTGTGTTATTGATTCAAACAATATTGATGAATCGGGGTCACTCCCACCCAGAGAGAGTACTTCAAAGTTCACCATCGAGTCGATCAGTTCCTTGATGGCTCTTAAGAACACGACCTCTTCTTCGATGTTACTGAGGCTCATAGGCATAGCTCATCGGCGAAAGATAACAACTTTGCATCATAACTGATATTTTTCGTACATCCACTACAAGGTAGTTTTAGCCATGCGATTGCAATCGGTTTCATGCCTTGAGCTATCTTATGTAAAGATAGCTATTTCACTTTGGCAATAATATTGGGCTTAGCGAATCTCTTTCCAGCACTTAACTTTCACAATTCAAGAAAAAACTTTACTACGGACACTTTCATATCTAGATCAGGATTTTCTTCACCAGTGGTAATGACTTTTAGTTTATTGTCATATAAGTCTACAAACTCAAAGCTACAGAAACCGTAACCAGTACCTGATGAACAATCAATCTCCCAATAGCCTCTCTCCCAAAATACAGAACCGTTTCCATTCTGAATATTAGGATTCTCGCCATAACTCCAATGTTTCATATCAGGTTGCCATCCAGCCTCTATTAAGCGTTCCCTTGCGGTGTCATAGGTGAGTCCATAAAGGTTAGGAATGGGAGTATGAGCTGTAGGAGAGTTTATGGAATCCCACTTCCTAGCCAAATCACCCTCAAGCTCACGAACTGCTGTTTCTTCAGCTATCCGCTTCCACTCGTGCAGCACCTCCAAGGTATATCGTGCTGAATCATTATCTACAAGCTTGGCGCATTTCTGACAAAGCCAGATTCCGTTTTCTGTTGACTTCCTCTGTTCAGCGGAAAGAGATGTATTGTAACGTGGTCCTCTGGGCGAGGCAGCTGTGATGTGTGCAGCGACACCGACGTTAACTGTCTTCGTTGAGTCTTGATGGGGGCCACTTGTTGGCTGTCGGCAGGAAGGATTGGAACAACGGTAGCCCACACGCTTTGCCAGTAGCTCTTTCGTTGCCGCAGGAAAGTCATCGCGCATAGTTACCAAGCCTAATCTTTAGATGATTTTACTGTGGTTAGGCAACTACCAACTCAAGCACAGCTTTATTCATAATTTGTAATTTGATAAATTTTCTCCGCTTCCGTTTATTTCGCGGGTGAAAGTGACCCAGAAGCTTTGAAACTCCCTTTGTGATCGCGCCTTAAGCATCTACATCTTCCCGTTATCCGATAAAACACCAGTCGATGATATGCTGATTCGGATTAGCGATCGCTCTCCCGGTATCAGGTATAAACTACAACCGGAACTCGCTTAAACGCAGGTATCCCAGACTGCTTATCTATACGCGCTTTAAAGATTACATTAACTTCGGGATAAAACATCATTGCTGCTCCTTGACGGACAGCACCAAAGATAATTTCAACATTCTCTAATTTGCCTGCATCACCTTGCACCGTCACTCGTTGATGCTCTTGCCATCCTGCTTGTTTTGCATCGCATGGGTTCATTAAAATGCAATTTCGGTGCGGCATTCCGCGATATTTGTCGCCTGGTTTGTAAACTACAGTATTGTGTTGCGAGTAGCTACGCCCCGTCATCAATGCTAATACAATGCTAGGGGTAGATTCCGGGATTCCAAACGCTTCTACTTCCGGTAAATGCAATTGGGGTAATGGCGTGACAAACATATTCGCTTTACCGGACGGTGTAGCAAATTTAGGTTCATTGAAAATGCGTCCGGCGATGGTAAATTCTTCCTGGGTTTCATCAATTGTCGCCATCTGCTCAAAGCCAGGAATCGTTTTAGCAATCAGTTGACGGACATATTTAGTATCTTGCAGTTTGCGCCAATCAACCGGATCGCTGCCAAGAATCCGATGCGCCAATTGTGTGAGAAATTCTACCTCCGAAATTAGAGCCACATCCTTGAGATGGGTTTTACCAACGTCATTTAGCCGCACAAAATTGTTGCCCGATTCCGTAGTAGTTTGGTGCGGATTTTCAAAGCGGTTAAATACGGGAATGATGATGGTATTTTTCTGCGCTAAACCGTGAAAGTGTCCTAGATTCGGTTTGGTGGCGAGGTAGATAATGGTTTCAATATTGCCTAAAGCTCGCTTTGCTTGATTTAAATCCGGGTTCGCCGCATACAGATTCCCACCCAGGCAAATCAACGTGTCTACTTTACCTGCATCAGCCGCATCAATTAAGTCGCGGGCGCGATATCCAGGGTTGCGGTTGAGCGATCGCCCCAGCAATTTCTCTAGCGCTTCTTGAATCTCTTTTTTGAGTTGGACTGTGACTCCCATCGAGCCAAAACCCTGGACGTTGGAGTGTCCCCGGATCGGCATCGTACCGCCGCCTTCTTTGCCAGCATTCCCTGTCAGCAGTGCGGTGTTAGCGATCGCATAGATGTTATCCACGCCGTTTTCTTGCTGCGTTGCACCCATTGCCCAAGCAAACACCACACCCTTAGAAAAAGCGATTATTTCTGCGGCGACTTCGATCTCCTGTTGGGAAACACCGCAAGTTTGCGCGATCGCTTCCCAGGAAATAGAGCCAGCATAATCGATAACCGGTTCCCAACCCTCAGCATGGGCGCAAAGATAATCTATTTGAATTAAGTTGCGTTCAATTAGCGCTTTTTGGATGCCGATAAATAGCGCCACATCGCTACCGGGAATCGGTTGCAGATAAAGTGAGGAAATTGCCGATCCAGTGAATAGCGACTTGAGGGGAAATGCTGGAGAAGCAAACTTGACTAACCCCACTTCCACTACTGGATTAACGACAATAACTTTGCCACCGCGATCGCGCAACTCGATCAGTTCGTTCATCAAGCGCGGATGGTTAGCAGGTGCATTCGACCCGATCAGCACCACGCAGTCTGCCTTTTTCAGGCTATCCAGACTGACCATTGAGGTGCCAGAACCAAACATCTGCTTCAGTCCCACAGTTGAGGGGACGTGGCACAAATCCGAACAATCAGCCAAATGATTCGACCCCAGTGATCGCATCATCAGTTGCAGCAGATAAGCCGCTTCGTTCGACGATCTCCCGGAACTATAGGAGGCGACTCGCTCCGGCGACTTGCGAAAACCAGCTTCTGCAATCTCGTAAATCTCATCCCAGGAAATCCGCTCGTAATGAGATTTTCCCTCGCGCAGAATGACCGGAAAGCTCAGACGACCGAGGCGATCCGCTTCTAAGGAAGTTAACTGCTGGAGTTCGGCGATACTGTGGCGGTCGAAAAAATGGGTCGAGACAGCAGGTTGCAACTCGGCGGAAATGGCCTCTACGCTTTTCGCGCAGCGTTGCATCGTTTCCCCCAACTCGTTCGCGAAGCCGCCCTTTTGTCCCCCCGTTCCCCAAGCACAAGACAAACAAGCACTTTTATGCAACAACGTTTGCCACAGTTTTGGGCCTTCTGGCGACAGGGTATGTTCTGCCCAATATTGCACGACGGGCAAACCGCCACCCATCTCTGGAGCATTGCTGGTTGCTTTCGTTGCGTCTTCTGGTTTAATTTCTACGTCCATACAGCTTCCTCTTGAATGCAGCGCCACTCATCTGTCAGCCTGGAATGCGTTCTATCCCTCTGAATTTATCTTGAGCTAAATACTATCTAGAGGGACTTGAAATTAGCGTAACTCATCAAAACTTGTCTCGCACGATTGTATGGATGTGCGATCGCTGAAAGCTTTTTACTGGAAAACTAGCTTCTCAAATATCCTCAAACGATTTCTGAGATTTCAGTCCTCAAGCAGATTTTCAGGTGCCTTCCCCTAGCGTGCAACCGCTCTGTGAAATAATGGGAACACAACTGTTCCTAAAATTTTTATGACCACTTCTCACAGCCAGGGCTATCTCGTCACGATCATCTGCGAATCGGTATTGCAAGATCGCCTAGTTAAGCTGCTCAGCACAATAGGTGCTTCTGGCTACACCATTATTCCCGCCAAGGGCGCTGGTAGTCACGGTAGACGCATGGGAGATATCGCTGGCTATAACACCAACATTGAAGTCAAAACCGTTGTCACAAAAGAGATATCAGACCAATTGCTAGAAGACCTGAAGGAGTTGTCGAGCAATCATGCCTTGATTGCCTTTCGTCAAAAGGTAGATGGCTTGTTTGATTAAGTAGTTGAATCTAAAATCTGACTGGGACGATAGATTTCAATTTGTCGAGTTCTAGGAGTGATTAACTAGCGTAAGCGATCGCAAATACTCAACACGCTATTCTTAAACTAGCGTTGTCTGCGGAATATTCAAGATTGCGATCGCTTTAGTATCGCCCGTTAGGTTAGCACTAAAACACTTTCTCGATCCGCATCAACAAGCGGCTAAACGTCGGAAACTCCCGCTTTGGGACTGACTTCAAACTGTAGCTGCGAACGGTAGAAACAGACATCAAACTCCATGAAGAAGTTCACTTGCCCTAATATTAATGGCACACTTACAGCCTGTGTCCATGCGAATACAAGTTGCACAGGTTCAAATCGCCCAACTACGGCTTGCACAACCACTACACGCGCCTCATACTGAGCCAAATTACCTGTTAAACTCAAAGCTGTCGTTTGCTGCCCCCACTCATACCCAAGCTCAACCCCCACCGGGTAAGGTAGCACGTTTACCGTTGCTCCGGTATCTAATAAACCGGATGTGGGGACAGAACTTTTCTGATTGACTAAGGTGATAGAAAGATACGGACGAAAACCTGCCTCGCCTAATGCAGTATCAGCAGAGATAAACGGATACCGTTGGGCGTTACGCATCGTCTTCAGTTTTGGCCGCTTGTAAGACTTTTAGCATGGTATCTGCTGCTTCAAACGCATCATAGGGCGACCACACGGGGTAGGATAGATCGGGTTTAATAAGGTCTGTTTCTTGTTGAGCTAGATCGGAGATCAAAACCTGCATAACATATAACTTATCTGCACGGTTAAGCCCCCGTAAAGTAGAAAGTAATTCTGTTGATACCATGTAAACCACTCCGCTAGGTCAGGAAAGCTTTTTCATCATATCGCTGGAACCGACTGAGCCAATTGAATTATTTAATTGTATTGGAGCAAACTACAGGAGACGGAAATACTTGATTGGATTCAATTGTTGCCCAAAGCCATTGTCAATTGCCGATTAGATTTTGCGCTATGTCTACGTTCAAGTGACAGTAAACCTTCTTTAAGACGGACTCCACCTCTAAAACCTGTAAGTGTGCCGTTGCTGCCGATAACACGGTGGCAAGGCACAATAATACACAGAGGATTTTTACCGTTGGCGGCTCCGACAGCACGCGCTGCTGTTGGAAATCCTATTTTTCTCGCCAGTTCTCCATAAGATAAAGTTTGACCGTAAGGAATTGATTGGAGGGCTTTCCAAACCTGTTGTTGAAATACCGTACCTATGGGGGCAAGTGGTAGCGTAAATTGATACAATTCGCCATTGAAATATGCCCTAAGTTGCTCAACGGCGTCACCGTCTAGCTTCTTTTGGAAATGCCAAGCGGCTTCTGGAGACTTTGCAGCCCGCCCTTCTTGAAAGTCTATTGCCACTAGCCCAACTGAGTTTTGCGCGATTAAGATACGTCCCAGAGGGCTATCCATGTAGGTATAGAAAATTGAGTCAGAAACCATATAAATTCCTTTTTGCTTAAATTTCCCAGAACGCGATCGCCTGCAATACTAGATAGAATTTTGGCATGGATTCACATCCGTGCATACATGGGAATGCGTTGACGAAGCCTACCGAAGGTATCGCTCATCAGCAACCCATTCCATTCATGCGATCGCCACGCCAGTTTATTTGACATCCACTTCGCAAATTGCTAATATGAGCCTGTAAAAAGGCTATTATGCACATTATCACCTACAAAAGACTCAACGAGTTTTGGGAGAAACACCCCAATTCTCAAACGAGCCTTCAGTTGTGGTACGACCGGACAAAAGCGGCTCAGTGGGAAAATTTTGTAGACCTTAGAGAAATATTCCCTTCAGCCGATCAAGTTGGAAATCTGACCATTTTTAACATCGGTGGTAATAACTATCGCCTGATTACTTTGGTTGACTATAAATACAAAAAAGTCTTTATTCGCAATATTCTTACTCATGCAGAATACGACACACAAGACTGGAAAAACGACCCCTGGTACACGTAGCACTAGCGAGTATATGTCACTACTCAAGGCTTTCCCTCCGCGTCCCATCGCGACAGAAGAGGATTTTATTGCTACGCAACAGGTGATAGATTCTTTAATAGATCGCGGTAATCTAACACCAGACGAACAGGACTATCTCAATGTGTTAGGTAGCTTAGTCCACGATTACGAAGAACTTCATCATCCTCTACCCACTCTTCAGGGTATAGAGCTAATTAAAGCACTCATGGTTGAATTGAATCTTCGACAAAAAGATTTAGTTCCAATTTTTAAAACTGAGTCTATTGTTTCGGCAGTGCTGAACGGCAAGCGCCAGCTAACGGTAGAACATATTCAAAAGTTGGCTGATTTTTTCCATATTTCGCCAGCCGTTTTTTTAAGTAAAGGCGTCTGAATAAAAAAATCCCCTGGCAGAAATACCAGGGGATAAAAGTGTTAAATCTTAGCTAATCAATCGCGTAACTGGTGAGGTTAGCTTACAGGAAGTAACTCTCGCTGTTCAGATTTGACTACCTGAATCTGATTGTCATCGTCAACGTCAAGGATGGCGGTATCTCCATCTTTGATTTGACCAGATAGCATGGCTTCAGCTAAGTTGTCTTCTAAGAGTCGCATGATGGAACGGCGGAGACTTCTCGCACCATAAGCAGGACTATAGCCTTCTGCTACTACGCGCTCTTTGAAGCGATCGCTTACTTCCAGAGTAATTCCTTGTTCGGTCAAGCGACTGGAAATTTCGCGAATCATAATGTCTGCAATCTGCTTCACCTCTTCCTTACTCAACTGACGGAAGACAATGATCTCGTCGAGACGGTTCAGGAACTCCGGACGGAAGTGTTGCTTGAGGTCTTCATTCACTAAAGCGCGAACCCGATTATAGTTAGACTCGGCTTGGTTGTCAGAGAACTCGAAGCCTAGACCGCCGCCGCCTTTCTCAATGATTCTAGAACCGATGTTCGAGGTCATGATGATCAAAGTGTTTTTGAAGTCTACTGTACGTCCTTGGGAATCAGTCAAGCGACCATCATCCAAGAGTTGCAGCAACATATTGAAGACATCAGGGTGAGCTTTTTCGATTTCGTCGAATAGTACCACCGTGTAAGGCTTGCGACGCACAGCTTCGGTTAACTGACCGCCTTCGTCGTATCCCACGTAGCCGGGAGGCGAACCAATCAGCTTAGAGACGGTGTGGCTTTCCATGAATTCTGACATATCGAGTCGAATCATGGCTTCTTCAGAACCGAAGAAGTAAGCTGCTAAAGCTTTCGCTAATTCCGTCTTACCAACTCCGGTAGGCCCTGAGAAAATAAAGCTGGCGATGGGACGATTCGGATCTTTTAGACCAACTCGTGCGCGGCGAATGGCTTTCGAGGCGGCGGTGACAGCTTCCTCTTGACCGATGAGACGCTGGTGCAGAGTGTCTTCCAAGTGCAGCAGCAACTCAGACTCGGATTCAGTGAGTTTGTTGACAGGTACGCCAGTCCATGAAGCAACGATTTGAGCGATATCTTCCTCGTCAACAACAGGGGCGTTTGCGGCGATAACCTCAGACTTTTTGTTGTCTTTGGTTGCTTTCAATTGTGCCTCAAGTTCCAACTCGCGATCGCGCAATACTCCCGCTTTGTCAAAATCTTGCGCCTTGACTGCTTCCTCTTTTGCTGTGGTAACTTGACGCAGTTCGCGCTTGAGTTCCCCATTTGCAGAAGGTTTAGTATTTCGCAGACGGACGCGAGAACCAGCCTCATCAACCAGGTCAATTGCCTTATCTGGTAAGTAACGATCTGAGATGTAGCGATCGCTCAGCTGAGCGGCTGCAACTAGAGCTTCATTAGAGATTTTAACCTTGTGGTGCTGCTCGTAGCGATCGCGCAGACCAATTAAAATCTCGATAGTTTCACTCACGCTGGGTGCACCTACCATAATCGGTTGGAAGCGACGCTCCAAAGCTGCATCCCGTTCGATATGCTGGCGGTACTCATCCAGAGTCGTCATCCCCATGCACTGCAACTGACCACGCGCCAAAGCAGGTTTCATGATATTAGCAGCATCCATGCCACCTTCAGCCGAACCAGTACCAATCAAGGTGTGAACTTCGTCAACTACCAAGATGATATTTCCAGAGGCGCGAATTTCCTCAATGATTTTCTTGAGACGTTCTTCAAATTCGCCCCGGAATTTGGTTCCAGCGACAAGCGTCCCCATATCTAGGCTGATGACTTGCTTATCTTCCAGGGTATCGGGAATATCTTTATTAACGATACGCTGCGCTAAACCTTCAGCGATCGCAGTTTTACCAACTCCCGGCTCCCCGATCAATACTGGATTATTCTTGGTGCGGCGACCTAAAATCTGGATAGCACGTTGAATTTCCTTTTCCCGACCAACGACTGGATCGAGTTTACCTTCTGCGGCTAATTTGGTAAGATTAGTGCCAAACTCGTCTAATGTCGCTGTCTGGGTGGAACGCTTGGAAGACGAGCGCTCTTGTCGTGCGCCAGCGGGAACAGCTGCCACTTCTCCCAGCATCTGAATTACGGCGGTGCGGAGGTTCGAGGAATCTACTCCCAGATTTGCCAAAACCTTTGCAGCAACGCCTTCACCCTCTTGAATCAGTCCTAGCAAGAGGTGTTCTGTGCCAATGTAGTTGTGTCCCAGAGACTTAGATTCTTGCAGAGATTGCTCAAAAATGCGGTTCGCCTTGGGGGTGAAGGGAATTTCAGCTGGTACAAAGCGAGATCCCCGACCAATAATTTTTACAACCTCGTTGCGTGCTTTTGGAAGAGTGACACCAGCGTCAGTCAACACTTTAGCAGCTACTCCCGTGCCTTCTGCAATCAAACCAAGAAGGATTTGCTCGGTTCCCACGAGGCTGTGTCCCAGGCGACGTGTTTCTTCCTGGGCTAACATGACTACTCTAACGGCTTCTGTAGTGAAGAGTTCAAACATGGCGGGTAATCCTCTACCGAGCTGTTTTCTGCTTCAGGGAAATGAATGTTTCCCCAGGCATAAACTTTTATGTACTTCGTATTCATAATGTATCGTTACGAAGGATGCGATCGCAGTGGTAACAACCGTAAGAACTAAGCAGTAGTTGCCCCCCTGTGAGGATTAAGGAAGACATTCTCGTTCCCAGCCAGCAGCCTGAGAATGCCTATTTAGAGGCTCTGCCTCATCTTAATTGACGTATTCCGGGAGGCTCTAGACTCCCGGAATGCGTTCCCAGCCGGAGACTGGGAACAAGAAATAACTTCTAGAAGCGTTTCTCATACTCCACCACTCCCCGGTGGTCGCCAGACAAATCCGTACCGCCCCGCAGCAGAATCTCATCATTCACCCGGTAGCGGACGTTAAACTGGGGAGCCTGACTATTCGTCAAAACCTTCGAGACAGAACCAGAAAGCTTAGGCGTGATATCAACCCCCACCTCTGCCGCCAAGCCCAGTGTAGAAGTACGCGACTTATCATCAGTAACCTGCGTCGGGAACAAGCGAAACTCACTCAATCCCAAAGCATCCCCCACCACATTCTGGAAAGGTGTCAAAAGCGCCGAACCAGCCAAATTCGCCAGTCCCAAAGTAGCGTCCCCCCCTAGCGTATCCACAAAACTGCCACCCAACAAAGCAACAATTTCAGTTTCGCTGCGGGACGGATTACTTGTCAGTTCCAGGTTACTCGGCTGATTACTTGTAGGATCGAGGTTATCTGCCAATTCACTCGCAGCTCCCGTTACTCTGGCTTGGATGCGAACAGTCCCCAAAGCGCCCAGATTGGTAGCCGGAACATCGCTAATCTCGTTGCTAGTAATACCCGTGTTGCTGATAGTAGCAATTCGGCTGCGCGTCACTTCTGGAACTGATGCCACCAGACGCACATCTAAGTTGGGATCTAGTCCCTGACCGGGGACAAACACAGCCGTATGTTCGTAGCCGGAAGCCAACCTAAACTGAGTGGTAAACAGATTTACCTGACCGCGCTTTAGTCGAATCGTTCCACTCGGCTCAATGTCATCCAGCGTCCCATTGAGTCTCAAGTCACCCTCTGCCAAAAAAGCCAAAAGCGGTGGGCGGGAGATTTCCACACCTTCGCCCAGGTTTATCAGCAGATTATTGAATCCTGGGTTTAGAGGTTGGGTGGCTTCAGTTGCAGCGCCCCCATTCGGTGCAGAAGCCGCCCCGTTTCCGCCTCCGCCTCTTGTTTCTCCTAACAGCACTCGACCATCAGCAAGCAGCACTTGACCGCTAATTTGTGGACTCAACGCCGATCCGGAAATCTGGACGTTGCCGTTGACACCGCCATTGTATAATCCCTTCAAATTCAAGGCTAGTTTTTCGAGGTTAACGTTGATTTGTTCACCATTTGTTCCTTGTGCTGCGTCTGAGAGGGGAATGGAACCGGAGACGACCACTTGCCCGCCGCTAAAATTACCCCGCAGCTGATCCACTACGTTGAGGCGGTTAAAGTCAAACCGGACTGTGCCGTTGACATCAGTAAGCGGTTCAGATAAGGCTTGCGCTTCGATAGTTGCATTCTTGACTGTCGCGCTTCCGGCTGCTACAAGTTGGCGTTGGTTGATTTTGCCTGTGGTAGGGTCAACTGCACCGTCAACTCTGAGTTGTACCTGTCCAGTCCCATCTTTCCAAGAAACGGCAGAACGGCTAAGCAAGTTCAGCAGGGAAAGTCCCTCATTTTTTACGTTCACATCCAGGCTGATGCAGTTGTTGTCTGGGGTGACGGAAGAGAATGGCAAGTTGTAAAAGGGAATGCTGCCGCTAATTTGAGTTGCGGTTGGGGATTGGGAACTAGCGATCGCACTTGATTGGCGATAGCACTGGAAACCAGAAGGGGGCGGGGTTACTACGGATGCTTGCGGACTTGTGATATTGTCGGTCAAGGTCGTCCCGGCAGCTGCTTGAGCAGTGTCAATAGTGCTGCTGAAGGTAAGGCGAGCATTGCTGTATTGGAAACTACCCCGTGCGGTTTCGACTTCGGTTTGGTTGAGTCTTGCGTCCGCTAGTCTAAGTTCGCCTTTAGCTTGGGGATTGGTGATGGTGCCTGCTATGGCTGCTGTTCCATTCAGTTCGCCCTCGATATCAACTGGCACGTTGACAAAACGCCGCAAAGGTGAAACGGGTAGATTCGCGACGCGCAACAGACCACTTTGTTCGTCTCCCCCAATTATGCCGTTGAAGGCCACCAGAGTTTTGTCAGATTCTACTCGCAGGGGCAGGAGGGTGAGAACGCCGTCTTGGAAGCTGCCTTTGGCAACGATTTGATCCGCCTTGTAGAGACGACTTGGTTCCTCTTCTTTACCCCACTTCCAGTCAGTCCCGACCAAGTTAAAGCGTGCCTCTATCCCTTCTTGGGGGGAAGCTGTGATGATGATTGGTTCGGCGGTGAAGAAGTTGCCTGTGAGGTCTGCTAGTTCTGGTATTCCAGAAGAGTTTCTTTCCTCCTGCTGTGCCGCAAGTATGGCTTCTATTTCAGAAAATAGGCGCAGTTGGTTTTGCAGAGTGGCATTTGGTAAGCCGACGGGCTGGGGTTTGACAGCGGCGGCTCTGGCATAGGTGGGCGGTTGTCCTCCCCTGGCGAGGTCTTGTAAATCAAAGATTTGGAGGAAAGGGAGTACATCTTGGATTTTGCCTTGCTCGACATTGAGGGCAAGTTTAAATTCTGGCCCTCTGGGGGTTTGGTTAAAGTTAGCGCCAAGCGAGTATTCGCTTTCGCCTTGGGTAAAGTTGGCTTTGGTGAGAGTGCCACTGCCGTTGGCATAACTGAAACTGTCTATGGTTAGTTCTGTGCCTTTAAAGGTGCCGAAGACTGGTTGCGCGATCGCGATATCATTCCCGACTACGCTAGAGTTTTCGAGATTGATGGTAATATCTCCCGATAGTTTGCCTCCGACGGGTTGAGATGCGATCGCAGCTGGCAACCGTGCCAAAACATTCTTAGGAGCCAAATCCTTCAACAACGCCAGGGGTACATTCTGCACGTCTAGCACAAACAAATCGCCCCGCCTGTCCCCTTGCGCCACCACATCGTCACGCTTCAGCAAAAACGATAAAGGTTGATAGTTTGGCGACAGCACTAACGAAATTTGGTCATTTTGATTGCCTGTCAACTCAAAACTACTACGCTGTCCCGGCACCAAATTAACTTGCCCGGTGAGAACTGGATCAAAATCCAGCTCATTAGCAACCAAATCCTCCACGCGCACCTGTCCGGTTGCTTGTATGGACGCAGGATTGGAGGATACAAGCGAACCAGAAGCATTTAAAGTCCCACTTACACGTCCCCGCACATCCGGTATCGGTGACGAAGCTGGTAAGGCTTCTGCAAGTTCTTCCAGCGCCACATCATTAGCAGCAATTGTCCCCTGCCAGCGACCGTCTTGCAGTTGGATATTAGAAGCAGTGATGGTGCCACCGCCAACGTTGAGGCTTCCAGAAGCTGTCCCCGTAAGGCTTGCAGGAGTGAAAGCCGTTAGACTGCCAGACAAATTGAAGGAACCATTATTCAGCTGCCCCTGGAATTGCGACGGCAGTTGGGGAAACACCCTCGCCAGCTGGACACCATCCGCCTGTCCAGAAGCTTGCCAGCGACCGTTATTTAGTTGCACATTGGCAGCGTTAACCGTGCCACCGCCCAAATTCAAGCTTCCAGAAGCAGTGCCAGTGATACTTTCCGCACCCGAAGCCGCCAAACTGCCCGACAAGTTGAAGGAACCGTTATTTAACCTGCCTTGGAATTGCGACGGCAGTTGAGGAAACACCTCTGCCAGTTGGACATTAGATGCTTCGCCCGACGCTTGCCAGCGACCGTTATTTAGTTGCACATTGGCAGCATTAACAGTGCCACCGCCCAAATTCAAGCTTCCAGAAGCTTTGCCTGTAATACTTTCCGCGCCCGAAGCCGCCAAACTGCCCGACAAGTTGAAGGAACCGTTATTTAACTTGCCTTGGAATTGGGGAAACAGTCTTGCCAACTGCACATTAGACGCTTCGCCCGACGCTTGCCAGCGACCGTTATTTAGTTGCACATTGGCGGCGTTGACAGTGCCACCACCTAAATTCAAACGTCCAGAAGCTGTACCGCTGATGGTTTCTGGGCTAGCATTTGCCAGACTTCCTGACAGATTAAAGGAACCGTTATTTAGCTGCCCTTGGAATTGGGATGGAAGTTGGGGAAAGACTCTTGCAAGTTCTACGCCAGACGCTTCGCCCGACGCTTGCCAGCGACCGTTATTTAGTTGTACATTGGCGGCGTTGACGGTGCCACCACCTAAATTTAAACGTCCAGAAGCTGTAGCGCTGATAGTTTCGGGGCTGACATTTTCCAGGCTTCCTGACAGATTAAAGGAACCATTTCTTAGGCGACCTTGAAATTGCGGCGGAATTTGGGGAAATAGTCTTGCTAACTGCACATCAGTTGCTTGTCCAGATGCTTGCCAGCGACCGTTGTTTAGTTGCACATTCGTGGCGGTGACACTTCCCGCACCTAAATTCAAACGTCCAGAAGCTGTGCCGCGAATAGTTTCGGCGCTGACATTTTCTAAATTTCCGGCGAGGTTGAAGGAACCGTTATTTAACTGCCCTTGGAATTGTGGGGGGAGTTGGGGAAATAGCTTTGCTAACTGTACGCCAGAAGCTTGTCCAGACGCTTGCCAGCGACCGTTGTTTAGCTGCACATTGGCGGCGTTGACGGTGCCACCACCCACATTTAAACGTCCAGAAGCTGTGCCGCTTATAGTTTGGGCGCTAACATTTTCCAAATTCCCGGCGAGGTTGAAGGAACCGTTATTTAGCTGCCCTTGAAATTGCGGGGGGAGTTGGGGAAATAGCTTTGCTAACTGTACGCCAGAAGCTTGCCCGGAAGCTTGCCAACGACCGTTGTTTACCTTCACGTTTGATGCTGTGACGGTGCCACCAGCAATATTTACTCTACCCTGTGCGGTGCCGTCAATGGTATTGGTTGCGGAGGAACCTAAATTTCCCGATAAATTAAACGTGCCATCTATCTGTGCAGACTGCAATTGCGGCGGTACTTCTGCTAGACGCGCTAGTTGGACATCATTAGCAATACCGGAAGCTTGCCAGCGACCGTTGTTAAGCTGACCTTTGGCTTTGACTATGCCTCCTCCCACGTTAAGTGTGGTGTTGCGGAAGAAGGTGGTGTCTTTGGTAACGATGACTTCTCCGCTTCCTGGGTAGGTGGCTTGTGGTGCTTGAAATTGCACCACTGTTTGCAGGTTGCCGGGGGTGCCAAAAACTTGTGACTTGGCAGTTACGGTGCCAATTTGGATGTTTGTTGGTTTGACTCCGTAAATTTGGGCAACGGCATCCCCTGGAACTTGCTGCGCGAGAACATCAAACACGAGTCCGCCTTTTTCACCCAGCTTGATGCGACCGTTACCAGTCAGCTTACCGCCGACACTTGGCAATGCACGGATGTCTGTAATGGAGAGAGCTGAACCCGCTAGTTGAAACTGACCGCTTAGTCCTTGAAAGTTTACTTTGTCTATTTTTAGGGGTAACTGTTCGGTTGGTTTTGTGGTGACAGCGGTTCCCGACAGGATTGGCTTTTCCAGTGACCCTATGAGTTGTAAGTCGGCGCGTACTTCTCCGCTTACTGGTACTGGGGAGTTTACTTTTAAGGTATCTAGGGCTTTGGTTAAAGTGACTGGTTTTGTTTGGGCTGCGATGTTGTAACCACCGTCAGTTTTGGTATCGATAATTCCATTGGCAACAGCGGGAACCTGACCGTAAAGTGTAGTTACATTCTCCAGTCCAATCTGATACCCGTTAAATCTCAGGATGCCGTTGGCATTGGTGAATGGTCGGGGGACGGTGCCAACTTGTGCTGTTACGTCTTTTAATCCAGCGGTTCCTTTAAATGTTGGTCGCTGTTCATCCCGCAGTTGGATTTCTAGGTTGCCATCAAGAAGCCCGGCTTGTAAATCTAAGGGTAGTTTGACTAAGCGATCTACATCAACTGCGCTTAGGTTCTGCCCTTGAACTAGCAGGTTTGTTTGTCCAGTTGGGGGGCGGTATTCGCCGGAAATTTTGAAGTTGCCGAGTACGGGGGTAGCAGTTGTATTAGGCTGCTGTTGTGGTGCAACTGGTACAACGGGTAGACCACTGGCATTAAAGCGAATTCGCTGGTTTTGGTCAAGAAAATTAGCACCGCCGTTGACTTGAGTAAATGCGATCGCTTCTGCCCCCTTCTTTCCCGTGGGAACCAGCTGCCCGACATCAGGGAGTGTGTTTTGAGGTGTACGCTGTTGGGTTGCAGATTGGGCATTTGTCCCCTGCTTTCCCTGGCGTTTTTTTTGTCTTGGCAACAGCAATACGTCCGCGTTTTGCACCCGTATGCTTTGCAACTCGGTTGTAATCGGCCCACTGGCGTCTTTTGACTCCAGTTGCGTTGATACCCAACGCCCTTTTTCGTCTTGTTCAATATAGACATCTGGCTTGACGAGGGTGATGTCTAGCTTTAAGGTGCGGTTAAAGAGCAACGCTAATGGGTCAAATACTACTTTTACCCCCTCTACCGAAGCGCGATCCGGGTCTGTAGGTGTCGCTGGTATTGAGGAGGAACCGAACCGCAGACTGTTGGGGGAAAAGCCTTCGACTTGCCCTAGTTGTACGGGTCGGTTCAGCGTCTGACTGAGATTTTCTTGTACTATCGGTGCTAGCCGCTGATGGACAAAAACCCACGCCCACCAAACGCCGCCGGCAATTCCAACAAGCAAAAAAAGGCCAAGGGCAATGCCAGTACGGCTTAACAATAGCAGCCATACACGTCGATTGGACGTAGTAGCTGGTTCATTACCCGGATTTGGGGAGTTAGTCATAGAAGTCTTGCTTAGTTGGCAAGGATCGCATCTTTAGGGCTGATTGACAGACTTATCGAGATGAATTTTATCGGCTTGTCGTGTGTGAGAGTCAAGTTTTACTCTTTTTTACACTAGGCACTAACAACCTTGAGTGGTGATATTAATCAGTCTACTGATGTGCCTGCACTTTGGTAGGTGACATTAAAATCTTACACTCAGTGCATAATCAAACAGACTTGCTCGCTGCAAATATGTTTCAGCATCAGCCATAACAATTTTGGATTTTGGATTTTGGATTTTGAAGTGATTTTTGGGGAGATTGATGAGGGAGTTGAACCATTACTGGTTCTTCCCCCAACCTCCCGTTCTTCCCAAAACATCGCGTGATTTTGGATTGAACGCAATATAGTCACAATCTTCTAATTTAGGTAGTTTCAGTTTATTGGTAGCGTGGGCAACGAGCGCCACAAGCGTTAATTCGGTAAATTTTTATGATGTAGTGCAGGCTACCAAAACGTGAAGCCAGATGCAAGCGATCGCGCCCATCTTACCTGGAAAATTCTTTTAATACATAGTGTTCCACAGTGCCTTTCTCATCTTCATATGTTTTTGAGTAATTTTCTTTAATATAAGCGCTGATTTTTCCGTCACTTTTGAATCTCTCTGTCCACCTGGCAAACACAATCTGCTCTGGACGATATTTTTGTAATATCGTCAGTAAATCGTCGTTGGTCAAATTTCCTGAATTAAATCGTTTTTCTGATATTACCGCAATTTCGGGCGGCACAGGTAACCCTGCATAAAATGCGTATATTGGACGATCTGTGAATAGCCATTGAGTAGAATCTTTATATTTTAACACCAAATTCATAACTTCAAAATTTTTGGGTGGTTTGCCTTTAGGCTTAGCAGGAATTGCAATCATTGACAAAATTAGAATTGCTGTTGCAATTCCTGGTAAAATCAGCTTTTTTATTTTCAGTGACTTGAGATTAGAGTTCCAGCCGGCGGGGAAAAAATCAATAATTAAAGCAACTCCATAGGCAGCCAGCCAGGTAATCGGAATTGCCAACAAAGTGTAGTGATGATCCCAAACTGGTTTATGGTTTAAAAGAAGTAAAATAGCTGTCCCCAGCCACGCTAAAGGCAAAAATCCTTCTCTTTGTTTATTTATAAAAATTCCCCAAACACCTATCAAAGCTAGAAATAGAGAATCCAAGTCTTGAATCATTAAGAAGCGCAAATAATCAATATTATTAAAAATTTTAAATCCAGCTTTTGTTTTTTCTCCTAAATGAGCTTGAAATAGCTGCTCATAATTTAATGAGTTACACAAGATGCCAATAGTAACGTAAACTCCTAAAAGAGTACCTAGCCAAAGCAAAGGCGAATACCAGAAGTTATATTTGGACAAGACAGGCTTAACTACCCGACCTTCTTCGCTTATAGGAGATAGAGAGAAATTGAACACCCCTCTCTTGGTCGGTAGGGGGTTGGAAGAAACCTTACCCTCTGGATTATTATTTGCATTACAATCTATAATTTTAAAATCGCACAAATAGAGCAGCATCAGAGGGATAAGAAAGACAGTAAAAAGTTTCGTTTGTAAAGATAAAGCAAACAAGCTTCCTGATAAAATAATAAATATTTTACGAGGGTGGCGTTTATAGAGGGCCAGGAAATAAATAGAAAACATCGCCAGGGACAAAGTGGGAATGCCAATCATCACAGCAATACTGAGCCTAACAAATAACCAGGAAGTCAATAATAACAGCGTCGCTACGAGAGCTGGTATCATCCCCAGAGAGTAGCGGATAATTTGATAAAATGACCAAACTAATAATGCCGAAAAAAGCAAAATTAGCAAGCGTGCCGCAAAAACTGAATATCCAAATAAACTGAACCAATGTGATAAAGTAACCGTTAAAAGAGGCGGTTGATCGCTCCAAATTTGCGTATAAAGAGAAAAGCCTTTCGAGTATAAAAGCGCTTTAATTAAGTTTAGTCCCTCATCATAGTCAAATTCAAAGGTTTCTCTCACTGGTCTGATGGCGAGAACAAAGCCAATATAAAGAAACATTATGAAGACGTTAATAAAAATTGTTTTAAGCTTGGGCATACTTAAAGAAAAGACACACTTGATTGATACTATACTCGCTCAGGCGTTGTTTGGCATCTTGACTGCTTAAATCTGCGGTTGTAAACTTCACTCGTTGAATTTGAGCCGCAGACAAATTCTAAGAACGGGACATACAGCACGAGTGAGAAGAGCAATCCTCCAGCAATAACCCACCAGAACCCAGAGTTGTGATTCGAGGGTTTTCAGACTAATGCGGGATGAAGAACGACGTTATTAGCTTGTCACGGATAAAAAAACATCTTATTATTACATGAATCAAGTTAAAAATTTAAGTGGTATAGGTGAGATGAGAAAGCTTATAAAGGATTTTCCTTTAATTTATCTAATCTTTGCTACCCTCTGGTTAAGAGTAATCAATTTAGGATATTCAGATTATCAAGGCGACGAGATTAAGGCATTGTACCGACCCGAAGCAGGGCAAGGAATATCTGAATTTTTGTTTAGCCAAAGGAAGGGCCCAATACAATTTTTGGTTACGTATATTATTAAAATATTTAACCCTAATTATGATAATGAGTTTTTTGTTAGGCTACCTTTTGCTGTAGCAGGAATACTCGCTGTATATTTTTTTTATAAGCTCGTTGAACTCCATTTTGGACAAAAAATCGCTTTGTACTCGGCGTTCTTTATGGCAACTAACGGTTTGTTTGTTGCTTTTGCCAGGATAGTTCAATACCAATCTTTGGTAATTTTATTTTCAATTTTAGCTTTATATTTTTTATCTCTGTATATCGAAAATGAGAAGTGGAAAGTTTCCGGTTTATATTTAGGAATAACTTTTTGGGGATTTTCTATCCTTGCACATTTCGATGGAATTTTTATAGCGCCCTTTGTTTGTTACGTTCTCTATAGCTGGTATACAGATAAAAGTATATTGTCAAAAGAAGTTAAATTTAAACATTTGAGTTTTAGTTTACTTATATTGGTAGGAATAATAGCTAGTTTTTATGTACCTTTTTTCCTATCGGTATCCGAATCTACTAAAGAATATTGGGCGAATAGAATAAGCACCAGACCAGAAGATTCAACAAGTACATTCAAGATTTACAATCCAATCTTTGTCATATACCTATATGCCATATTAGGCGCTTTGTCTCTGTCTAAGATAAAAAAGACATTTTCAGTTATAGTTTGGTTTTTGTTCCCTTTTGTCGCTATGGAAGTATTAGTTAGCCAACCGGGAACACATATTTATACATATATATTACCTTTTTGTATTTTAATCGCCTATGGATTGGAGAGATTAGAGTTTTTAGTTAACAGAAAATCTAAAGTTAATTTTAAATTTTTGTCGATAAAAGTGGTAATGTGTTTGTTACTTTTTTTACTTGCTCATGTAATGTTTGTAGATCACAGTAAAGAGTATGCTTGGGAAGATAAAAACTTCTTGATGATAGAACTTCCGAAAAAGCATAAACAAAGTGCATTTGCCTTTCCCTATTATAGGCATTGGGAAGAAATTGGGACATATATGAAAACAGTAAATGAGCGGGGATATTACTTAACGAATGAGAAGAAAAGTATTGTTAGATATTATGTACCTACAGAATTTAAAAATGTAGAATTAGAAGCTGAAGTTAATAACTTGTCGGGATATACTTATCTAATACACATCAAAAATCCCCAAACTAGGAATGAAAAAATACTAGGAAAAAAGCCGAGTTATTGGGAGCAATATGAACCAGTAAAAACTTTCTCAAATAATGGAAGGATAGTAGCAAAAATTTATCGTTTATCAAGAAATGAGCTGGAAAAGATGAGACAGTAGGGTGGTGAGGAAACTTAGTTTAGCAAAACAGAGAAGTTCGTAGAAACCAAACAATTCATCCAGTTTACTGCTTCGCTGGGTTGAGTACCGAACGGCGAACCTACATATTAGGGGTAGGTGGCGGGTGTGAGGATTATCTGTAGGAATGCAACATCGTATAACAATATGACTGCTGACGTGTAGCATATTGGGCTTTCATAGTGCAAAATTAGGCAAGAACCAGAAATTTACCTGGTGGTCGGGTCAAAAAAGCATACTGATAGGGCAGGGGTCTAGATGGAAGCGGGTCAATATTCTCAACCGTCATCGTCTAACGGGAATGGCAAGCAACGTAAAGACACCGATTTATCGCGTTTGTCGCTAAACGAGGAAACTCAGTTTCCGCAAGGCGATCGCGAGGAATTGAATGTGCGTCAACTGTTGATGGTGGTGCGTCGCCGCGCCTTGGTGATTTTGGGGGTGGCGATCGCAGTGACATCCGGTGTCGGGGCGTGGACATACAGCCAGACACCCAAGTATGAAGGCAGCTTCCAGCTACTGGTAGAACCAGTTACAGCTGAAAATAAGCTAAGTAAATTAACTCAAGTGCCTGGTGTCGCTCAAGATCTACAAGAGTCTAGTTTAGATTACGAAACCCAAATTAAAGTTTTACTTAGTTCGGAACGAATGGCGGGGATTGTCGAATTTCTAAAAAAACGCTATCCCGACGTCAGCTATGAGTCGCTGGTTGTGGAAAACCGACTCAATATTATCCAGCTGGAAAAAACGAAAATTTTAGAAGTCCGTTACCGCGATACCGATCCGGACAAAATTAAGTATGTCTTATTTGAACTAGCGAAAGTTTATCTCAGGTACTCGCTGCAAGAGAGACAAAGCAACCTCAACCAGGGAATTAAGTTTGTAGAAGGTCAATTGCCTGCTTTGCGGGAAAGAGTGGACAAACTCCAGGGACAACTGCAAACATTTCGCCAACGTTACAATATCCTCGATCCGGAAGAACAAGCAAAACAACTGGCTCAGCAAGTAACTGAGATAGAGGAACAGAAATTAGATACTCGTGTAAAACAAAATGAAGCAAGTTCGCTGTATGCAGCGCTACAAAAACAGTTAGGCATACCACCACAACAAGCGATCGCAACTGCTGCACTCTCAGAAGCACCGCGCTACCAAGACTTACTCAAAAAGTTACAGGAAGTAGAAACCAAACTCGCCACCGAATCAGCGCGGTTTTTGCCAGAAAGCCCCAATATTCAGGCACTACAAAACCAACGGCAAAATTTGCTGCCTTTATTGCAAAAAGAGGCGGCGGCGGTGCTGGGAACTACCGCTGTTACTAATGAACCTTCCCTTGCTTCTCCAAATTCAATTCGCCTAGAACTAACTCAGCAATATGTTGATGCGGCTAACCAAATGCAGGTTTTGCAGGTGCGCTATCAAGCGATCGCACGAGCCGAAAATATCTTAAATCAACAAGTAAGATTATTGCCTGTAATTGCCCGTCAATACACGGATTTACAGCGAGAACTCAACGTAGCCACCGAGAGTTTAAACCGATTTCTCGGTGTCAAAGAAACCCTCCAGATTGAAGCAGCGCAAAAATCTCTACCTTGGCAGCTGATCTCCAAACCCCAGAAGCCAGAACAACCAATCTTTCCCAAGCCGAAGCGGAATATAATTCTGGGAGCGATCGCTGGTTTAATGTTAGGGCTAGCAGCCGCCATCCTCGCAGAACGACTAGACAACGTATTCCACTCCCCTGAAGAACTCAAAGACAGCACCCGCTTGCCACTTCTCGGACTTATTCCACATCAAAAAGAACTTAAGCTATTCAAGCCAATAGTCGAGTTAGTCAACTTAACGCAAGGTGAAAGTAGTCACACCAAAGCGCAGAACCAAGCCAGGGAAACCACCGCAAGAGAGCGAGCCAACAACCGCAAAGCTAGCTGGTACAACGCTTCACCCTTCTTAGAAGCCTTCCGCTCCCTGCATACGAATGTTCGCTTTCTCGGTTCTGATACCCCCATTCACTCCCTAGTAGTTAGCTCAGCCTCCCCCGCAGACGGGAAATCTACCGTTTCCGTCCACCTAGCGCAAGCCGCCGCCGCAATGGGTCAGCGAGTCCTGCTAGTGGATGCAGATTTGCGCCGTCCCCAAGTTCATCACGTTCTGGGTTTAGAAAATAACCAGGGACTCAGCAATGTCATAGCGACTGGTTTAACCCCCAGAGAAGCCATTCAGCGATTACCTTCTTGGGATAACCTGTACGTACTCACAGCAGGACAAATCCCGCCAGATCCCACCAGGCTGCTTTCCTCTAAGCGAATGCAGTATTTAATGGAGCAGTTAAACGCCGTTTTTGACCTGGTTATCTATGACACGCCGCCTATTCTGGGTTTAGCAGATGGCAGACTTTTGGCTGTACATACCAATGGCGTGATCATGGTTGCCAGACTGGGTAAAACAGACCGTTCCGTGCTACTGCAAGCCATAGATGCGTTGAAAATTTCCAGCGCCCCTGTGTTGGGTATGGTAGCTAATGGTGTCAGGAGAGGAACCAGCGGTTCTTACTATTACTACACCCGCTACTACACTTCTGAAAATTCGGACGTAGAAAATGCCAAAAAACTCTTGCAGAAACGATTTAACGTCCGCAGTAATTAATCATTAGTTATTAGGGTGGGAAATGCCCACCCTAATAATTGGTGTGGCACTCAAGTTTGTTTGCTAGTTGCCCAGCATTGTAGGTGCGTGACTCTATCAGTCTGTCAGCCTCGCGCCTCTGGTATTGAACTACCTTCATGCTTGTACATGAGTCAACTCATGGGTAAGAAGTCCGCCTGATTTGTTGTTAACCTATAGGTATAGAAATTCCTTTATTAATCGTCAAAATTTCTTCTTCCGAGACGTTCTATAGAATGCCTCTACTCACCATTATCTATTTAAAACTGCTATATATCACTTAATTTTACGAGGCGTAAAATGTGAGTTATTACGAACATTTTGCACCATTTTCAATAAACAGGAAGCAGCAATCTATCCACCTTTCGCTCCCAGACTACGAGGCTGGGAACGAGAAAACGAATCATGACTAAGCACCGTAAAAAGAACGATACCACTCAACAAAACGGGGAATTCCCACCTCAATAGAAGTTGAGGGTTTAAAGCCAACATCTTTTTGCAAATCATCAATATTGGCATAAGTTTCTGGAACATCACCCGGTTCCATTGGCAACAAATTTTTTACAGCTTTAGTACCAAGACAATCTTCCAAAACCTCAATGAAATATCCTAATACAACAGGCTTATTGTTGCCAATATTGTAAATTTTGTAGGGGGCGGCACTTATTCCCGGATCTGAATCGTATCCCGACCAGTCAGGATTTGGTGAGGGAATATTATCAGATACCCGCAAAACTCCTTCCGTAATATCATCAATATAGGTGAAATCGCGCCGCATTTTCCCATAATTGAAAACATCAATCGCGCGACCTTCTAAAATGGCTTTAGTAAACAAAAACAGCGCCATATCTGGACGACCCCAAGGCCCATAGACCGTAAAGAAGCGCAGTCCAGTGGTAGGTAAACTATACAAATGACTGTAGGTGTGAGCCATCAATTCATTTGCCTTTTTAGTTGCTGCATATAAACTCACTGGATGGTCTACATTGTCATGCACCGAAAAAGGCATTTTCTTATTAGAGCCATACACAGAGCTAGAAGAGGCATATACTAAATGTTTGACTCCCGAATACCGACAACCTTCTAAGATATTCATAAACCCCACCAGATTACAATCAACATAGGCATGGGGATTTGTGAGCGAGTAACGTACACCCGCCTGAGCTGCCATGTGCAACACTCGATCTGGTTTAATATCGGCAAATAATTGCGCCATACCCTGACGATTAGCTAAATCCAGTTGGTAAAACAGAAAATTATTTTTGTCCGTAAATTGAGCCAAGCGAGCCTGCTTTAAAGTGACATCATAATAATCATTGAGATTGTCGAGACCAATGACTTCTTCTCCTTGATCTAGCAACTGTTTGCACAAAAAAAAGCCAATAAAACCAGCGGCACCAGTAACAAGAATTTTGCTCATATTTTGTCTTTACTAGCTGTTTTGAGAGTAACAATCTCTGCGGGTTTATTTCCTGGTAGTGGGAATAGATCACCAACACGAGGATGTCCAAGCTAATTAATCTATCCCAAAAACCCCAGTGGATGCCATAGTTACTTTGAACTGCCTAATCATACGCGATCGCGCTCTTGCGCGGTCTTGTACAATGTCAAACTGATAAAGCTCCTTGACCATATCGGTTATTAAGCTGTTCCGCAAGTCCCACAGATTCTTTTGCACCGGGAAACTCAGAGCTAGTCATTATTCATTAGTTTTTTATATACACTTGACAAAAATGAAATTTCCCCCACTTTGGCTCGGCATATTTCTGGTTTCGCTAGCGCTGCGTGTTGTAGCAATTACCGTTCCCATTAATTCGGACGAAGTGTTGTGGATGACTCGCGGCAGCACCTTTATCAAGCACTTGTTGGAGGGAGACTTAACTGGCACATATCTTCGTCATCATCCGGGCGTAACCAATATGTGGCTGATTGGCATTAGTATGTTATTCAATTGTCAGCTGCACAGGCTGTTTCCAGGTTTAGATCAGCCAGCAAATTTAGATGCTTGTTTGGATACCGTTCAGTTTCCCATAGCCTTTTACGTGCTGCCTCGCCTGCTACAGGCAGCGATCGCTTCCGGTTGTATGGTGTACCTATATGTACTCACCAAAAGGCTTTTGGGGCGATCTGTAGCGCTGTGTACCCTAAGTTTACTGCTACTAGAACCGTTCTTTTTAGCTTATCAGCGCTACCTCACCACCGATGCGCTAATGGCTGACTTTAGCGTTTTGGCGTTGCTATTGTTTCTGCTTTATCTGCGGGGGGATGTCCGGCGCGATCGCAAATTACTCATTCTCTCTGGTGCGTTCATGGGGTTGGCGACGGTTACAAAAGTAACTGCGCTGTTTCTCTTGCCTGCTATTACTATCTGGGTAGTACTGAGTGAGTTCGGAGTTTGGCGAATTCCTCAAAAAGGTTGGAAGCGTCGATTTGCGGATCTCCGGTGGTGGGGAGGCAGCATCTTAGTTACAATTATTGCGATTTGGCCTGCAATGTGGGTGTCACCCTCCTATGTTGTGAGTCAGATTTACAAAGGCGTGTTGAATGAGTCCGCTAGAGGTCTTCTTTTCTTTTTAGGACAGATTACTGATTCGCCGGGAGTTATTTTTTATCCGCTAGTGCTGGCTTATCGTCTCTCCCCAGTGTTGCAAGTGGGGTTACTGGCTGTGGGTGCAGTGTTGGTGATACCCAGGCTGCGACGTGGTAGAGATAAGCCAGACCTAACCCTCTTGGGGGAACCGGATTTGGGGGAGAGGTTAGACCAACGCCTAGCGGGGAAAAACCCCGTGGTAAAGACTGGCGTGCAGAGGTTAGCCGAAAAGTTTTGCCAGCAGGAAGTTATTGCACTTGCATTAGTACCCTTGTGTGTCCTACTTATCCTCTCGGCTAGCGATAGTAAGATCGACCGTTACATTAATCTTTTCTTGCCAGTGCTGGCGATCTTGGCTGCGGTTGGCTGGTTAGAAATTGCCCGTTGGCTGCGGTTTGGCGCGGGTAAGATTAATCGAGGCGTAACGAGTGCGATCGCGCTGTTTTTATTGCAACTAATCTTCCTTGTACCCTACTGCCCTTATTACTTGAGCTACTATAACCCGTTATTCGGTGGTTCGCGGGTTGCCAAAGATATATTTATGATTGGTCAAGGCGAGGGTCTTGACCTTGCCGCTAAATGGTTGAACCAGTTACCTAACGCTAAACAAATCGTAGCAGCTAGTTGGTCAGGGAGGGCTTTTGGGGCATATTTTCAAGGTCAAACTATCTCAATATACAAATTCGTCGAACCTGAACAGCCTTGGACAAAGGCTAATCGCGTGGTCTTGTACTACAACCAATTCCAGCGTCAGTTGCCAGATCCAAAGATGCTAGCTTACTTTGGGGCGCAGCAACCTTTACATACCGTGCGGCTGCACGATATTGACTATGCAAAAATCTATCCTGGTGCGGTTCCCTTAGCTGAAGATTTAAAACGCATCCAGTTTCCTCTCGACTTGTATTTCGGGGAACAAGTACGCCTGCGCGGTTATGATCTTAAAACATCAAAATCTTCTTTAAGTCAAGAGGTTTTAGTAACATTTTATTGGGAATTTCTGACACCATTGCCGCCAGATTTGACGATTAATATTAGTTTGCGCGATCGCGTTGCCCCAATCGCTACTCGCGAGGGAAAACCACTGGACGGCTATCTTTCCCAAGCTCAAACACCCTCAGGCTCACTATTGCGCGATGTCCACAAGCTAACACTACCCCCCGGTACGCCACCCCAGCGTTACCGCCTTGAAGTGGGGTGGTTCTCCGATAGCAACAAACAAGCCTTGCCAGTACGCGATGCGACAGGAAATTCCCCAGGAACCCAGGCAGTTATTGGCGAAGTCGAGGTCGTAAATTGACACTCCCCACGGCAATACTTTTCCGTTAGTGCCATGAACCTCCAAACTCCCGCTTAAAAAGGCGGATTGCAGGGTGGTTTCATTTATTAAAAGAAAATTCTGTAACGTTGATTTTGTTTAGTGGTAGGGGCATGGTATTGCCATGCCCCTACAAAATCTCGCAATTTCCGATATTTTCTAAGGGTTGTATGAAACCACCCTGCCCTTTTTAAGGGGATTGGGGGATCAAATGTATTGCATCAAAAAAGTGAATTCGGGTAAATTCACGTTTTTACTGAAAGATCCTGAAAAAGTTAAAGAAAGTGAAAATACTCCCAACCGGACTTAAAATCGTGCCTAGAGTATCTGAGACACTAGCAAGACCGGAGCGGTTTACAACAACTACATCGTTATTCCGCAGAATGGGATTGCTTTGATCGTTGATCCCCTGAGCCAAATTTATATCCACCGTTCGTTTAGAGACGGTGCCGTTGGGGTTGAGGCGAATCAGATCAACCCGGCTCTTGCGGGCGCGATTGTTGAACCCGCCAGCTGCCAGCAGCGCTTGATTTAAAGGGGTGTTGGGTGGCACCTCCACAGACCCAGGTCGGGCGACTTCCCCGACCACATTCACTCTAATGAGATTAGGAGAAAAACTAGCTGCTGCTATTTGGGGTGCTTCTGCTGGGTCTATGTTAGTGGCTGTGGGAATTGCAATAGTATCTCCCTCTTGCAAAATTGCATCTTGAGCCAGATCCCCGCCTTGTAATAGTTGCCAGAGGTCTACGGCGATCAACTGTTCGGCACCTGTTCTGGTGGGGCGGCGGATTTCGACGCGGCGAATGTCAGCTGAGGGTGTAATACCGCCAGCGAGTTGAATTGCCCGCGTGACTGTGGGGCGATCGCCTACAACATTTCCGGCTCCACCGGGAAGGGCGCTGGGTCCAGTGACTCCGGCGGGATTCTGAACGACGTTTCCTGACGTAACCGTATAGGGGCCGGGACGCAATACTTCACCGACAACAATAATTTTCAGCGGTACGTTTGGCTGGGATGCAAAGGTGGCATCAGCTAGTAGACGGTTTTCGGCGCTATTGAGAGTCGTGGTTGTGGGGATAAAAATTGTATCGCCATCGCGCAGAGAGATGTCTTGACTCAGGTCGCCGTTCCTGAGTAAATCAAAAAGATCGACGTTGAACTGTTGCTGGCTTCCAGGGGCGCCCCGGCGGCGGATCTGTACAGAACGGACGTTTGCTACTTGGGTAATGCCTCCAGCCAGCTGAAGTGCCTGAGTAACTGTGGGAAATGTTCTACCTTCAGTTAGGGGAACGGTGTAGGAACCGGGACGAGTGACTTCTCCGGCGACGCTGAGTTTGACGGGACGGGGCAAGAGCAGACTCACGGTGAGTACGGGGCGTCTGACAAAGCGAGCATAAAGGTTAGAAATTCTATCGCTTGCTTGTCTGATTGTCAGTCCCTCAACTTCTACGCTGCCGACGATTGGCAGGTTGAGGGTGCCATCGACTAAAACCTGATATTCGCCGCTGTATTCGGGAACGTCAAAAATATCCAGACGAATGCGATCGCCCCCTCCCAATGTGTAAGCTGTTTCTGTCGGCGCTCGATTGACATTTGGAACGTTTTGTGTTGGCGGAGCGGGAGGCGGCTGGAGATTAGGAAGTTGAGCCATTACCGGAAGGGAAGCGTTCGTGGAAGCGATCGCTACCACAGAGAAACCCGCAATCGGTCGAAGCAGAAATCGACGAAAACTAGCACCAGTCATAGAAAAATTACCGCCTATGTCAGATTGTTTTTTTGCGCTTACGTTAGCACTATGTATTCAAAAACTATTGAGTTTCGTTACACAAAGTCACGCCTATGACGGATAGAATCCCAAAAAAGTTGCAATATATAGTTGAATGACAACCGTAATTTTCTCAAAGTCGTGTAACTTTGAGGTGACAATAGAAATTGCGGCAAGTAGAGGAGTGGTAAGGTCATGACACCAGCAAAGGGTAGGGGTCGTTTAAATCAAATAAACAGGAAGCTGTGGTACAGAGTACCCATCTTAATGAGTTTCTTTGTGGGCAGTGGGGGAATCTACGCGGTAAACAGTTGGGCTTCCCCGGCAGCAAATTCTAGGATAGTGGCATCAAACCCCAGAGGGAGCGGAGCCACTGGGGAAGCACTCATGGAAACCATTATGGGGGCTGATGCTCTGCGTCCACCAACGAACCCGCCTGCTGGAGGAACCGCCACCAGATCCAATTCGGCGCGGCAGAGAAAGAGCGTACAGCAACGCCCGGTGATTAAAGCCCCAGCGAGAGTGGCTCAAGCAGTAAGCAGCTTCCCTGATGTTCAGGGAAACTGGGCGCAAGCTTTTATTGAAGAACTGGCAGCCAGAGAAGTTATCGTCGGCTTTCCCGATGGCACCTTCCGCCCGAATGAACCCGTTACCCGCGCTCAGTTCGCCGCCATGATCCGGAAGGCGTTCCAAACATCTGCCACTCGCCAAGCAGTGGATTTTGTAGATGTACCTCCGAATTTCTGGGCTTATACGGCAATTCAGGAAGCATACCGGACTGGATTTTTGGAAGGGTATCCTAATCGAGTTTTCCTTCCCAATCAAAGTATCCCTCGCGTCCAAGCTTTAGTCTCATTGGCGACCGGGCTTAACCTTCAACCGACGCAAAACGTAGCTTTAAATACCTTTTATCAGGATGCTGCCAGCATACCTGACTATGCGCGGATTGCGATCGCAGCTGCCACCGAAAATCAACTTGTTGTCAATTTTCCCAACGTTGCTCTGCTTAATCCTAATCAGGTAGCAACTCGTGCCGACGTAGCAGCGTTTATCTACCAGGCGTTAGTTAACGCGGGGCAATTGCAGCCGCTACCCGCAACCAACGTAGCTACTCGTTACATTGTCGGCTACGAACCACCAGTAGCATCAACACCCCCACTTACCGCCGAACAAGTTGCAGCCCTCAGACAGCAGTATCGACTTCCCGAACCATCTATAGTAGAAGAACTACGGCGCTTAATTGGCGGTAACTCCAGTATTGGTACACCCACAGGTTTCGGCGCTGACCGGGGACAGGCATATATCGGCGCAGGCTACCAAGAAAGAACCCGTGGCACTAATCAGGATGACGGGGTGATTGCAGCTGGTATTGGTCTTGGTGATGCCAGAAAAGCCGTTGGTGTAGAAGGCACAGTCTCAATTTATGACCTGTTCGGCGATGATAGCTTCGAGGATGGCGGCATTAGCTTCAAAGTTCACCGTCTGTTTGGCGAGGACTTAGCAGTTGCTGTAGGAGTTGAAAATTTCGATACCTTTGGAAATCCCGACCCCGGCTACAGCACCGTTTATGGTGTCGTCAGTAAAGTTTTCCCACTAGCATCTCGGACAACATCCGGCTTTACCCCTTCTGTCACCGCTTCTGTGGGCTTGGGCGGCGGTCGCTTCCGTTCCCTCGCTGATATTAGGGCTGGCAGAGATTCTGTGAATCCGTTTGGTAGCGTCGGCGTGCGGGTGGCTCAACCCATCTCCCTTATTGCAGAATGGAGTGGTCAAGATTTGAATTTGGGTGCTTCTATCGCTCCATTCCCGAATATACCGCTGATCATCACCCCAGGTGTTGCCGATGTGACGGGTAATGCTGGTAGTGGTGGAGGAAGGTTTATTCTGGGTGTAGGTTATGGCATCACCTTCTAAAAGGCAAAAAAAACTTTTGCCTTAGGCAATGTGTAGTAGGTATTTCATTTATAGAACTGGGAAAAATTGTATGGTTCTCAAACGTTTTTCTTTACATCTTGGTCTGAGTTTGGCTGTGGGCTTGTCTCTTGTGCTGGCAAACACAAAAGCTCATGCTCAAGTGGGCAACGCTTCCGATATTACTGGGCCAATTCCCACGACTAGCGACATTGTTAACGGCGCTTTCATCCCCAGCGGAGGCGGAGCATCTGGCAGAATATCATTTAGAAATTCCGATGCTGTTAATCGAGCAGCTGACTCAATTAATTCTCAGCTAGCAAATAGCAGCTTAGGGAGTGTATTAACTGGTAGTGGAAATGTTTCAACTAACGCTAGCCAGATTATCACCACTCTAGGTAATGCTTCTGGAGGCAGCAATCCAGCGCTGGTGAGAAATCTGCTTGCCAGCTTGCAAGGACTAACATCAAATGGTACGGTCAATGCAGGTGAGCTGAGGGCAGCAATTGCCGCTTATAATGCTTTGATAAATGGCAGTGGTGGTGAGTTTTTGAACGGTCGTCCAGACGAATTGCTGACTATCCGAGCAGTTTTAGAAGCTTTAGTTAATGCTTCAGGTACCTAACAAGCGAGTTAATAGTTGGGAGTTAGTAACTCTTAACTATTAACTTAATTAGTTTTCAGCCCATCTTGGACACGTAATTAATCATGTCGCAAGAGCTAAGTATTGGCATAGTAATTCCCTCGTATAACGAGGGACAAGATTTGGTCAATACGCTCAAAACCATTTTTAATCAAAGTTCTCCGTTTACGGAAGTTATCGTTGTAGATGACTCATCCGATGGAACTGATCGCTTAGTTGCTGATACTTTTGGGGAGCGGGTAAAATTAATTCACCGCGATCGCGCTTTAGGGCGATCTTCTGCACGTAATGTAGGCGTACAGCGTGCCACATCTGATGTAGTGGTAATTCTAAATGCTGATGTCAGCTTGCCACATAATTTTTGTGAACAAGTAAAACAAAAATACACTCACGAAAATTGCGATGCTTTGGGAGTGGAATTAGTTGTTACTAATATTCAGCATCCATACCCACGCTATCGTTACGCAATGCACTTAACTTACTACACCGGAAAAGGTGGTTGGACAGAAGGTTTTTCTGTCCGTCGCGAAGCTTTTTTGAAAACTAATGGCTTCCCGGATGGATACATTTTGCCAATTTTAGCGGGTGAAGATGTTAAGTTTGTCCGCGATTTAGAACGAACAGGAGCAAAAATCTGTTTTGACTATAATTTGAAAGTTAGCACAGTGACACCTGAAGATGCAGCAGAAATTACAAGTCAACTGCGGGGACGTGCCTCTCTGCGAACTTTATACTTTGTTTATGACAAGTCTTGGGTGGCGCTGTTGCTGCGTTGCTTGTTTAAGCATCTGCGGCGAATAGTTGTTGTCGGAACAGTAATTCCTGTTTTTTGTCAAGTTTTTTGGTTGTGGGTGCATTTTAATCATGGATGGCAAGATTTAGCCCATTATGCCAAATATGTTTTGTATGAGAAGTGGTTGCGATCGCGTCAAGAATGGTTAGACTTAGCAATGTTCTTCAAACTATATAGGCAGAAAGGTTTTAGTGTAGTTGATATTATCTTCAAAAGACCATCTCAACTCATTGCTACTGCGCCTGTTCATGATTAATTATGCTTGATACTACTGACTTGTCGCCAGCAGATTTTCAGTTCGATCCGGATATTGGGTTGGGAGTACGCGATCGCCTCAGAGATATTGCCGACACTTTAATTAGACGATCCCTTTATAAAATACTATACGGCAAGAAATTTGTTCATCAACCTTATCCAATTGATTTAGTGCTTCCAGAAAAGGGAATGTCCACCCTAGCAAGACGGCTGTGGGTTAACCGATACATGCCTTTGCAAAACTCGCGCATACTTGTGATTGGTTGCGGTACTGCATGGGATTTTGGTTCTTATTTACGCTTTAAACCCAAAGAAATTGTAGGCGTAGACCTATACAATTTTACAAGTAGCTGGCAACAGGTTCAAGAATATGTTAAAAAAGCTGGGTTGCCAACGCAAGTCGATTTTATTCAAACAGATATTGCTAAACTTGAAAAAACTGTACTAGGAAAGTTTGACATTATTTGCAGCGATGCCGTCTTTGAACACTGCCGGGATATTAAAAATGTAGTAAAAACCTTGTACAAATTGCTCCGCGTAGGAGGGATAATGTACGCTGGCTATGGGCCTCTCTGGTATTGTTTAGGTGGTGACCACTTTTCCGGTCGAGGTGGACTTGAAAACGGCTACAATCATTTGATATTGGAGCCAGCAGCCTACCAAAATTACTATCGTGCATATTTGCGAGATGCTGCATATGAGCTGCAAAATGGCGGTAGGTATATAGAATTGGATTTATTTAGTAAACTTTCTAGTCAGGAGTATTTTGAATTATACGAAGAAGCAGGGTTTCAACTAAAAGCTTTAATTGTTGAATTTAGTAGAGAGGCGGAGTTGGTAAAATCTAAACCGATATTTAAAAAGGTAATAGAGAAAAATCCTCACTTGTTAGTTGAGGATTTCTCGCTGAAAACTCACTTGGTTATTCTGGATAAACCATTTTAGCAATAAATAAAAATGAGTAATTTACTACCTAGAATAGAATTCCTTTTACAATCGTTGGTAAAAAAGCAAAAAACTTGTCCCCATTGCCAGTTAAATAGTTTAAGCACAATTGCCAAGAAATACTCCGTAATTAAAATTAAGCAATGTGATAATTGTGGACTTTGCTTTACAGATCCAATTTATGAATCTATGCTCGTTTCTAATTTGTACGATCGCTTCTATTCGGGAAATGGTTCTACTACATCGTACCCTAGCTATGAGGAGTTAAAGATCCTAAAAAGTAATGGTTTTGCATCTTCAGATAAGTATTTCGGAGACAGAATTAAAGCAATTAAATATTTAAAGCCAGGTGGAAAATTACTAGAGATAGGTTCGTCTTGGGGTTATTTTTCGTACCAAGCTACCCAACAAGATTTTGAGGTTACAGGAGTAGAAATAAGCGAACCGCGTCGTCAGTTTGGTGCCGAATACCTGGGTATCAATATTGTAAAAAATATTAGAGAATTGAACGGAGAAGTATTTGATATTGTTTACACCTCGCATGTGTTAGAGCATTTTACAAATTTGTCAACTATATTTAAAGATCTATACCAGGTTCTAAAAAAAGATGGGATCATAATAATTGAAGTGCCAAATTTTGATTATGCACAGTTTGGCGAACAGGTTCTCTCTCTCATTGGTGCAATACATCCTCTAGGATTTTCAAGCAAATTTTTTAAAAAAAATCTACCAAAATATGGTTTTCAAATTACAGGGTTTTATGATTCATGGGACTTGTTCCCAGAACATAAGGTAGAGCAAAGTTCGCAAAATGTTATTATCTTGACGGCGAAAAAGTCAGGTTAGCAGTTATGAAAGTGACTATCTCTGTATTTGGACGTTTCCATGCCTTTTACCTGGCACAGAAACTGCAAAAGAGGTGTTATTTAAAGAGATTAATTTCTACTTATCCAACTTTTGAAATAACAAAGTATGGAATTGACAGTGCTTTAATTTGTTCTTTGTGGTACTTGGAAATAATGATTCGTGCTTGGCGGCGAGTACCCAATACTTTAAGAGATGGCAACAATTTGCCCTTCAGGTTTCGCGATAATTTTGATAAGAAAGTCCAGGATTATATATCATCGGATTCTGATGTGTTTGTGGGTTGGTCGAGTTTGTGTCTTTACTCTTTAAGGAAAGCAAAAAAATTAGGAGCTTTAACCATAGTCGATCAAGGTAGCAGCCATAGAGAATACCAGAGGCAAATATTACAGGAGGAATACGAACGGTGGAAAATAAATTTTCCTAATATTCATCCAGCGCTGTACGAGCGCGAGTTACAAGAATATGCAGAAGCAGATAAAATTGCCATTCCTAGCTTATTTGTAAAGCGCACGTTTTTAGAACGAGGTGTACCAGAAAATAAGTTGATTCATGTTCCATACGGTACTTCTTTAAAAGAGTTTTATCCACTACCCAAAAAAGATAATGTATTTCGAGTAATACACTGTGGAGGAATTACGCTGCGTAAAGGCGTACATTATTTATTACAAGCTTTCTACGAGCTAAATTTACCAGATGCCGAGTTGTGGCTCGTGGGTACGGTGGCACCAGAAATGAAGCCTTTTTTTGCGAAATATGAGAGCGATCGCATTCTTCTAAAAGGCAAGCAACCTCAAAACCGACTGGCATGGTTTTATTCTCAATGCTCTGTATTCTGTCTAGCTTCCATTGAGGAAGGCTTAGCAATGGTGCAGCCGCAAGCGATGGCTTGCGGCTTGCCTGTAATTCATACTACTAATACAGGAGGTGAGGATATTGTCAGAGATGGGATAGATGGTTTTTGTATACCAATTCGAGATGTGGAAGCACTCAAAGAGAAAATCTTGTTTTTCTATGAGAATCCTCAACAGCGATCGCATATGGGCGATAATGCCTTAAAACAAGCTAAGCAAACTTTATCTTGGGATGACTACGGCGAGAAAATGATTGCTGCTTACGCTCATGCTTTGGCTGCGAAGTAGCACTTTCTCGTTCTCCAGGCTTACGCTAGGGAACCAGGAAATGAACCGCATTGGGTAAAGTTATTGTCAATTGTTGCGTTCGTCAAAGGAAGTCTGCTGTTAAGCATTGCCAGCGTCGTAGTGCGCCTATCTGGTGTCTTGGTGCTGGTTCCCTTAGCGCGGTTGCTGGGTGCTAATCAACTGGGAATTTACAGTCTGGTGTTTTTCCTGGTGCAAAGCGGCAGTATTTTAGGGCGGTTGGGAGTTGATATCGCCATGCACCGCAATGGGGCGCAAATATACCGCACCGATCCTGTGGCTACTGGGCGTTTGCTAGGTGTGGGTAGCGTTTTGATGGGGCTGAGTTTTACGATTTTGACGGCGGCTGTATGGCTGTTGCGCCTCCCTTTGGCGGGGTATTGGCTACTGAACCAAGATGCAGCCGCATGGTTTGGTTATGCGGCGCTGACGCTGTTTGCAGAGGGCATCAGTTCTATTATGATGACGGGGCTGTTGAGTCTCCACAATTTTAAGGATCACTCTCTCTCCACAACCGCTGGCGCTTTGTCGCGATTGCTATTATCTCCTGTTTTGGCGTGGCATTATGGTTTGGCTGGTGCTTTTGTCGGTTTAATGGTGGGTTCTTGGTTGCAAGCAAGTGTCGCATTTTTTTACTTCCGCCGCAGCATCCAGCAACATCACATTTTGCTGAATTTAAAAAATTTCAGGCAAGAAAGTTATCAGATTTTGCGATTTGGCGTGCCATTTTACGCTGGGAGCGCTTTAATTGGTTTGGTGTCTTTGCCAATGATGGGAGAAATTGGGCGTGTGGCGGGAGTGGAAACGCTAGGGGAACTGAGGATCGGGCAGTCTCTAAGTCAAATTGTAGGTTTTTTGCCGGGAGCGATCGCGCCTGTGGCTGTATCTATTTTATCGGAAGCGCACGGTACTCAAAGCGAAGATTTTCAGCGGTTGCGATCGCTACATTTGCGGAGTAATTGGATACTTGCCCTTACACTGGCGATGCTGTTGAATCTTACAGCACAAAGTTTGATCGGAGTGCTGTTTGGCAAAGAGTATCTAGGAGCATTACCCCTAGTGATGGGTTTGAGTTGGTGGGCGGCGCTGACTGTGGTGGTAGAGAGTGTTAATCTTTACAGTTTAACTGCTGGTAATACGACAGCGATCGCTGTAGCAGCAGTAACTCAAAAAGTTGTTTTTATCGGCTTTACATTTGGGTTTATCCCGCAGTGGAAAGGTATGGCTTTCGTCTCTGGTTTATTGATAGCTAGTGGACTCCAGCTATCAATAATGCTTGCTACTATCTGGCAAGGACTCGAAACACTTTTGCAGCGGCAAATTGGTATTTTGTGTTTGTGGAGTGTCGCCAGTGTGAGCTTAGCGTATGGAGTGGAACAGTTACATCTGCCAACTTTGATTAGTTGGGTGGTAACGTTGTTTCTCTTGATAGTGATCGCTGTTTTAGGTATCTTGTCAATCCTTAATGCAGAAGAAAAATCGCGACTTTGGGGGAGTCGTAGCAAATGAAATATCGTTTAGGCATCTACATCCCTACTTTGGATATTGGTGGAGGACAGCAAGTTGCTGTTTTACTTGCCAACCAAATTGCTCAAGCATATCCGCATATAAAAGTTGTTCTGTTTCTCTTTCAAAAAGAAGCCACAAATTACTATATCGATCCAGCCGTAAAAGTTCAATCGCTAGGAATAACAGTTTATCACCCAAACTTCCTGCGTAGGACGGGTTCATTTATCAATAAAGCAGTTCGACTTGCTCCCTATTTGAAAAATAGTGAGATGCGGATGGATGCGATTATCTCCATTTTATTTAATAGCAATACTGTTTTACTGGCAGCAAAAACCCTACAGCCTCAGACTACAACCCGCCTGATTGTTAGCGAACAAACTACCATAGGAAATGCACTACCTTTTTCTCGAAAAAATTATCTTAGGGTAAGCTGGTTGCGGCGCTGGTTTTATCCCCAAGCTACTGCTATAGTAGCTGCGTCGGAGGGTGTAGCAGAGGAGTTGCGCGGACTCTCAAAAAACCTCAAAGTGCAAACCATTTACAACCCGCTAGATTTAAAAACTATTGATGCTCAAAGTAAAATTCCTTTACCAGATTGGGTAAAGTTTGACTATATTGTTGGCGTAGGACGGTATCACAATCAAAAAGGTTTTGACTGGCTAATTCAAGCTTTAATCCAACTACCTCAAGACATACATTTAGTATTAGTAGGAGATGGCCCAGAACGCGAATCTTTAACTCAATTAGCCAAAAATCTCAGCTTGGAAGATAGAGTGCATTTAGTTGGGTTTGATACTAACCCGTTTCGCTGGATGAAACGCTCTCGGTGTTTTGTACTATCTTCTCGCTACGAAGGTTTTGGAATTGTAGTTGCAGAAGCTTTAGCCGTAGGCGTTCCCGTAGTATCTATGAATTGCCCTTTTGGCCCAGAAGAAATTTTGCAGCAAGGTAAAGTAGGGGAATTAGTAAAGTTAGGAGATGTAGATGGTATGGCTGCTGCTATCCAACGAGTTTGGGAAGCAGATGAATCTGAAAACAAAGTTATGCGTCAACAACGAGCCGCTGATTTTTCTGTAGACAAGATTGCCGAAGCTTATTTGCGTTTGGCTTTACCTGAAGCTATTAACCAGTAGCAATTAAACTAATTTTTTATGCCATCTCAACACTCGCGATCGCAACTTAAATCTCGTCAGCTCGGACAAACTTATTTAATTATTGCGCCACTGGTGTTGTTTGCAGTGGCTTTACTTGCGGGAGTGTTTTTCTCAGGCTCCATTCCTAGTGGCGATCGCTTAATGGTTTTTGGGAATGGGATAGGAATATTTATTCTATGTCTCTGGCCTTTCGTGCGTCAGCCTCTTCCGACCCTCGACCTTTTTCAACCTCCATTACTTTACAGAGCCATCATTTTAATCTACTACGGAATTCCCACACTTTTATTTGCTTTTGGTGGTTACTACGGTCAGAAAGATAGATTTGACATCATGTATGTGAGGAATTCAGGTATTGCCAACCACACAGCTACTTATTTATTTTTCTTCACTTTAGTAACTCTGCTCGCCTTTGATTTGGGGTTAAAGTTTAGTGAAAATACTTTCACAAAAAAAGGTCTTCCCTTACCGATTTCTACTACCAATATAAATCGAGCATTAGCTTTATATCTAGGATTTACGATTCCTATCCGTCTCTTTCAGATAGCCACGGGAGCTTATATCAGTTTTAGTACGGTCGCATATGTGAAGCTCTCTGTTTGGGGAACATTGATTAATTACTTGGCAATTACCACAACTTTTGCGGCCCAGATGTACTGCTTGATTCTGGCTTGCTCGCCTCAACACCGTACTTTATCCCGCCTGACTATAGCTGCCATAATGTTTGGCGAACAGTATTTATTTGCCTTAATTTCTGGTTCTAAGCTGGCATTACTTTCAGTTACAACCAACCTCTTGTTAGTTTTATGGGTGAGTAGAGCGATATCCTTCTTACAAATCTTTTTGTTTACTATGGCAACAGCTCTAATTATTGCTCCACTAACACGGGCTATTCGCTCTTTAGATGCTTTTTATCTGCGTTCTTTGAGCCTATGGGATGCTTTGCCATTTGTGGTCGAAACTATTCCTGAATATCTGTCAAAAAATTATTTAACTTTAGGAGAATATCTTACCAGTTCTGTAGGTTTTTTATCTAGTCGAACAGATGGATTCCGCACCGCCGCCCGTTCAATTGATATCATTATTAATCAATTAGAACCTGCGAAAGGAGCCACGATAATAGCTGCTTTGTATAGTTTAGTACCTTCGTTTATTTTGCCAGAAAAAGGCGAAATTACTAGAAAAGTAGTTTTTTTTGCATCTATATTTTTTAATAGAACTTTAGAGTCTAGAACTGGGATTGCTATTAGCCAAGCTGCTGAATGGTATTATAATTTTGAATATATTGGTGGATTAATTGCCTGTGGAATTTTTGCCTTAGCAGTTGGAGTGCTGCTGGGAATAATCTATGAATCTCCCCAGAAAAGAATCAGGACGAATGTATTCTTCTATGGATGGGCGATTTATCTTCCCATTGCTATTCAATTCCTTTTCGTAGATTTACCTTTATCTAACAGTTTAGCCAACGGGATTCGGTATACAATTATAGGCACTTCGTTTTACTTTCTACTTTCCCTTGGGCAGAAAAAAACACAGTGAAAGTTCTCCACGTTATACCTTCAATTGCTCCCGTGCATGGTGGAGCAAGTCGGGCAATCTTAGAAATGGCAAAAGCCTTACAAGAGCAAGGTGTAAAGGCTGAGATTGTTACGACTAACGACAATGGCTGCGATTTGCTGGATGTCCCATTGCAGAAGTGTATAGAATACGAGCAAGTTCCTGTTTGGTTTTTTCCTCGCTTTTCGCCACCCATTGCTTCAGTGCGAGGCTTTGTTTTTTCCAGTCAGCTAACAACTTGGTTGTGGCGACATATAGCTGAGTACAATATTATACACGTCTATGGAATGTTTTCTTATGTGTCTACGTTAGCGATGGCGATCGCGCGCATCAAGCATATTCCTTATATTATACGACCGCAGGGACAACTCGGTGAGTGGGCTTTGCAACAAAGGACTTTCAAAAAACAAATTTATATAACATTAATTCAACGTGCTAATTTAAACTGTAGTCGAGCTGTTCACTTCACATCTGAACAGGAGCAGAAAGAAACCTCTAAACTAAATCTTAAGTCAACCAGTTTTGTTTTACAAAATGGCTTATTTACGCCTCCTCCAATACCGGAAGCGGGTTATAAATTGCGGCAAGTGCTGAAGGTTTCGGAAGATGAACCAGTCATCTTATTTTTATCTCGCTTGCATCCGAAAAAAGGTTTGGATTATCTAATTCCTGCATTGGGAAAAGTGGCAAATCGTCGCTTTACTTTCGTAGTAGCGGGGAGTGGTTCTCCTGAGTACGAGGCTACAATTGATACCCTTTTAGTTTCGGCGGGAATTCGCGATCGCACTTATCGCGCTGGCTTCGTGTCTGGTGAAATGAAAGACTTGTTTCTGCAAGGCGCGGATTTATTTGCGCTGACTTCCTACTCGGAAAACTTTGGCATTGCGGTTTTAGAAGCAATGGCGGCGGGGAAGCCAGTTCTCGCTACCTCTGGCGTTGCTCTCGCTTCTGTAGTAAAACAGTATCAACTTGGTTATGTAGCAGAACTGGATGTGGAAGCGATCGCGCAGTTTGTGCAAGATTTCCTCAATTGCCCTCAACAAGCTAAAGAAATGGGCGATCGCGCTCGTAAATTGATTGCCGAGCAATATACTTGGGAACGTATCGCTACGAAAATGGTTGAAATTTATACTGACATTCTTCCACCTAAATAACAGCTAAATTTATGAAAATAAATTCCTTTAATCTAATTCAATTAAAAAAAATATCAAAAATCATTAATTATAAAATTGATGAATTCATCGGTCATTTCTATGATTTAGAAAAAACCCTGTCACAACTTGACACCCGTCCTCCATCCTTAAACTTTGAACTCACAAATATTTGTAATGCTAAATGCGTTTTTTGTGGGTATCAGTACCAAGAAAGGGCTAAATCAATTATGTCAGAGCAAGTCTTTAATAAAGCACTTGCCGATTATATCGAGCTAGGAGGTGGTGATATTTTCCTCACGCCTATTGTGGGAGATTCCCTACTAGATCCCAACTTCCTCAACCGAGTATATACATTTAGAAAAGAGCCAAAAATTAGGGATATTCGCCTGATTACCAACGGAATTTTACTAGATAGATTTGGCATAGAAGAAGTAGTGCGAAGCGGCATCAATGGGATTTTCATTAGTACCGCTGGCTTTCAAGAAGAAATGTATCAACGGGTATATCGTAATAATAGTTATCAGCGAATGCGAGACAACGTTCTAGCTTTGCTAGAAACTCGTGAAAGACTAGGGATACCATTAGATATTACCATCGGACTCAGAAGCGATCGCCCTTTAGTAGAAGTGATGAAAGATCCCGACTTTCAACCTATCTTAAAGTATAAACCGGAAATTGACTTTACCTGGTCTTTCTACGATTTTGGCGGCAAAATCAAAGAATCCGACTTGCTTGGCACTATGAAAATGCGGCAAGTTGCGACCGACAAAAAGACACAACCGTGCAAAAATCTATATGATGGCCCTATAGTTTTGCCTGAAGGCGTGGTGATGGCTTGCTACTGTGCCGCTGCGATGGATGCTATTGAAGATTTAAGTATTGGTAACATTATGAACGAATCTTTAGGAGAAATTTGGACAGGATACCAACGCCAGAAATTAATTGACCAGTTTGAAAAAGATGGTAATCTTAACCCCACCTGTTCTGCTTGCACAGCTTACCGAAATTTAGATTTTTATCGCAGTTCCAAAGGAAGACGATTTGGTTCTGAAAATGAAGCTAGAGTCAAAGGAGAAAAAATTGACTCTAGTTATCACGAACGTCTTCATTATTGATTACAGTTGTAGGGAGATTAGGGTTTTGAAAATACTTTATCTAAGTCCAATACGTTCTTGGCTGCGTCATCTAGGTTTAACAAAGTTGCTTGTTTTGCCGCGAACTATCAAAAGCCAGTTGCGTAATGCTGAATATCAAAGAAAAAAGCCAGAAAAATTAGAAGTTAAAGTAGGAGAATATACAGCAAATTTGCTGGTTGCTGATATCATAGAATATTCTCGCGTCCTCTCATTTCAGGAGGATTATCGCATTATCGAAACCCTGTTAAACCGCGTTATCAGTGGAGATTCTTACTGGGATATAGGCGCTAATATCGGCTTGTATAGCGTACTTTTAGCAAAAGCTGTGGGTGAAAGTGGGAGAGTTTTTGCCTTTGAACCAGAGGAAAGAGCTGGCAATAGATTGCAGCAAAATGTAACTGTTAATAATCTATCAAATGTGCGAATTTTTCCGATAGCATTAGGACGCGATCGCGCTCGTCTAAAATTAAGCGTTTCTCAGCACGCCAGTTCTGGTACCCATAGTCTTGTCATCCCTCAAAATGAAGTTAGCACAACTACAACCGTAGATGTAGATGTAATTCCTGGCGACGAACTTCGCAAACAAGAACAAATTGATGTACCCACAGCTATTAAAGTAGATGTGGAGGGTGCAGAAGAGGAAGTTTTAGCGGGATTAAATGAAACTTTACGACATCCAAATTGTAAAACTGTAGTTTGTGAAATCCATTTTTCTGTGCTGGAATCGCGGGGAATGCCTGAAGCTCCCGCTAGAATTGAACGTTATCTTCAAGAATGTGGGTTTACTCGTACATTTTGGTTAGATTATTCTCATCTGGTTGCTTACAAATGAATTAAATTCTCTCCAGTTTCTCGTTCCCTAGCGTAAGCCCGGAGAATGCCTGGAAAGATAATAAAATTCTATTTTTTTCTGCTTTCATCTACCAATTCAGTAACCAGGGTAATGTTGCTTTCGTTAATTGTTCTCACGAAAAATGAACAGGCAAATCTACCACATTGTTTAGCTAGTTTAGAAAAGCTGGGTGCAGAAGTTTTTGTGGTTGATTCTGGAAGTAGCGATCGCACAGTGGAAATCGCTAAACAATCAGGTTGTCAAGTCTTCGAGCATCCTTTCGAGAATCATGCAGCTCAAATCAACTGGGCTTTACAGAATCTACCCATAAAAACTCCCTGGATTATGCGCCTTGATGCTGATGAGCGCCTAACACCAGAATTAGTTGAAGAATTAAAACAAATCTTACCTTATACAGATGAGAAAATAACCGGATATCAAGTGAAACGCCGCGTGTTTTTCATGGGGCGTTGGATACGTCATGGCGGTTATTATCCGACTTGGTTGCTGCGAATTTGGCGCACAGATTTTGGCGTTTGCGAACAGCGATGGATGGATGAACATATTGTTCTTAAACAGGGGAAAATTGCTAAATTTCAGCACGATATCATTGACGAAAACAAAAAAGGCTTGAGCTTCTGGATAGACAAGCACAACCGCTATGCAGATCGGGAAGTAAAAGATATGGTGAGCTTGGTAGCAGAAAAAGAAGACGATTTGTTAAAAAGCAGTCAATATTCTCAAGCTATTGGGCGGCGCTGGATCAAGAAAAACCTCTACACGCGATCGCCACTTTTCTTACGCGCCTTTCTCTACTTTCTAATGCGCTACATTATTGGCTTAGGTTTTCTAGATGGTTTGGAAGGTTTAATCTTTCATTTTCTACAAGGTTTTTGGTATCGCTTCTTAGTCGATGCCAAAATTTATGAGTTACGAAAAAAAGAAGTGCCCAGCGCCTAACTCTTGAGTATATTGATGAATATTTTTCATCACAAGCGCAAAAAATACCGTTTTTTGTGTTTAGCAATCTCTACCTTGATCGTACTGCTAATTGGGATTATTCCGGTGCGAATAGCGATCGCTTTCTCTCAAACACCCATACCTCAAGCTATCTTTACCCTCGGCGGCGGGCCAAATCGAGAAAAATTCACTGCTCAATTTGCCCAAAACCATCCTACACTGGAAATCTGGGTGAGTTCCGGCACTCGTCCAGATATAGCTAGCAAAATTTTTCGAGAAGCCGGAATTTCCGATGAGCGCGTAAATCTCGACCGCCGTGCAGTTGATACTGTGACTAATTTTACCTCTTTAGTTGCTGACTTCAAAAGTCGAAATATTCAACACGTTTATCTGGTTACTTCCGATTTTCATATGCGTCGCGCCATTGCGATCGCTACCATCGTTTTTGGTAGTCAAGGTATTGCGTTCACCCCTGTCTCTATTCCCACCAAAAATCCCCCCGAAACTTGGTTGCACATCCTCCGGGATTTTGGTCGTGCTATTCTTTGGCTGTTTACAGGTCGCACTGGTGCTAGCGCGAGAACTTTAATTCATTTATTGGCAAGCGATCGCTCTCTAGTATAAACATTCCATCCAGGCAATTCGTCAACAATAATTTGCTGCGAAAATTCAGGTAAATACTTCAACGTATCTTTATCCTGTGCGGTTTTTGGAAAAGCTATTAACTTAATTTGAGCAGGAATATAACGCCGAAAATGTTCCTCGTTTACTTTAAATCCAGCTCGTTCTCTATCCAATAATCCAAACGCGAAATGATAAAGCTTCCCCTCTGCCATCAGAGTTGATAATGGGTTCCAGGGAAAATAACCTTCTCCTGGGTGTTTTTTTGAATAATTGTATGCTACTTCTTGCGGATTATTTAATAAATTACTAAATTGATAATCAAGATTTTTAACATTTAGAGATTTAGTGAAAATAAATGCTAGGCATAGTGCTGCAACTAATAATTTTGAAAATTGTTGCAACTTTTTAGTATCTGCATCTACAACCGACTTCAGTAACATCAAGCTACTAGCAGCACAGAGAAAGTAAGTTGTAAGGCTATAAGCATTAACATCTCCCCCTAACTTAGCTCTATTTAGCACCGAAAGCGGCATCATGTATAAGCTGACCATCAGTAACATTGACCAGCGATTATCACTTAAGTAACGTTTAATATCACTAAAATTGTTTATTTGAAATATTTTTTGTTTGTATGTTAAGAATAATATTATAGCTCCAGGTAATATCCACTCCTTTATTAGTCCAAACCCCGATCTTGATATAGCAACTATAATATTTTCTTTCCAAGGATATTGTTTAGGGATTGTAATTATATTGAACAATAAAGGCTCAGGTTGAAAAATAACCAAGAATATTGTTGCTAACAATGCCCCAAAAACACCTAGATAAATAACATAACGTTTGAAATTATGGCGACCATCAACAAGCAAAATATAAGTTGCCAAGGCAAATGGAAGCGGCACAACAGTCTGTTTTGTGCCAACTGCTAAAACTGCCAATAGAGAAGATAGCAGCAAACTTAGATTACTATTTTTGGGCTGGCGATAGTAGAGAACGGCACAAGCCGCAGCGCTAAGACCTAGTGCAGGCGCATCTGCATGGACTGTAAAAGCTGAGTAACTCAAGGATGGCAATGCGAAGGTAAAGAAAGAAAAAATAATAAAACAGCAAAGCGAGTAAACTAAACTTTTAGGATTTTTAATATTTTTGCCCAGGTGTAGCCAAAGTATAGGCAATAAGAAAAAACAACTACTAATAAATACTGCTGAAATAACTGCCCAAGTTGGAGAATTTGCCAGGGTAGCAGGTAAGTAGGCAAAGGCTGTTAAAGGATTATATACCGTACTTAGTACAGGGCCATTGTCGGCTTCATAATATAATTTGTATCCGTGAATTATTGCAAAGCTTGGGGTGAGACGGCTAGCATTCCAATCCCAAAAAGGCTGTGACAGTATGGAGTTTAGAATTAAGCCCCCAAGTATGGTGAATAATATTGGAGTAAAAGCCGCAACACATCTATCTAGCAATTTCCAATTAGATAATCGTTTGAAAATCCATAACCCAAAAGCTATGGAAATGACAATAAAGCTAGTAAGTATGAAAATTACTAAGTTCATATTTTAAAAGCCTACAGGTCTTGATAGTGGGCGAAGTACCGCCCCAATGCAGGTAGAGTGCGCCTATATCATACCGTTTCAGCAATAAATTGTAAAAAATGGAATTAGTTAGAGTTAAAAGTCCAAAACTTGTGTAGGTTGGGCCCTTGGAACCTCACCCAACCTACAGATGGAACGGGAAAATTAATATATCCTCGTTTTTAACCTAAAACTAGGAACGCTGTTTGGGAGGCAGAGCCTCCCCCATAGGATATAAATTTCAAAGGTAATAAGAGGCTCTACCTCATAAAAACATTCCCAGTCAGAGACTGGGAACGAGAAATAAACACAATGAATTAGTATCAGCTATTGTTCACAGGCTGGGGTTTCCCAGGAACTTTAGTGTAGTAACGGTGATAGTAATCATAGGAGCTAGTGGTATACCCTTTAACTCCATTCGCCACCAAACCCAAGACAGGAGCATGAGAAGTTTTTAATCCATCTAAAACTTGCCTTAGCACCGCTCGGTCTGTGCGGCCCAATCCCACAACCAGGACAATACCATCGGTATGAGGAGATAAAAGTTTGGTGTCTGCAAGTCCTAAAAGTGGTGGTGTGTCGTAAATAACCAGGTCAAAAGCTTCTTCAAAACGCTGGATTAAATTCTGCATTTTTTTGGATGAAAGCAGCCTGGTGGGGTCTGGGGGAATTTGACCAGCAGTTAACACAAAGAGATTGTCTTCTAAGGGCGATCGCTGGATAATATCATCTACATTCATGTCTGTGGAAATGACATGGCTGAGTCCCCAGACATTAGGCAAATCCGTCAATTTATGAACTTGCGGTAGCCTGAGATCCGCATCCACCAGTAAAACCCGCTGACCCATAGCAGCTGCGGCTTGCGCCAGGTGCGTTGAAAGAGTTGATTTTCCTTCTGCTGGAACCGAGGAACTAATAACTAGCGATCGCAGTGGCTTATCCGGGCTGAGAAAATAAATATTCGCATGAAGAGAGCGGAACGCTTCCAAAAACGGAGAAGCATTGTAGTGTGCCAGTTGTCCCTTCACGACTGACGACTGACCACTAACAACTGACTGCTGACTATTAGCGAGTTGTTTATTGAAAGGAATCAGCCCCAAAATCGGTAATCCAGTGCTATCTTTCAACTCATCGGGAGAGTGAAACACGTTGTCCAACTTTTCGATTAACAACGCCGCTCCCATTCCTGCTAGTAACCCAGCAACCGCACCTAGCAAAATACTGCGTGGCGCATTAGGTGAAATCGGCTCTTGAGGCTGTTTAGGTTCAGAAAGCTTTTGCCAAGGAAGATTTTTTCGCGCCGCCTCAATCTGTAGGGTTTCCCGGACACCGAGAAAGCGGTTCAAGCTTTCTGTTGCGACCTGTAGCTCTCGCTGTAAATCTGTGTAATAACGAGCAGTGACAGCTAGTTGTTTTAGCTGTTGACTCATCTGATTTTCGGCAAGAGCGATCGCTTCCTGACGCCTTTCGAGCACCCGAATCTGATTAGCCGCCTCCACCATCTCCTTAGTTAGAGACAGGCGAATCGAATTTGGGGATGCACTCTCGGCATCTAAAACCACACCAGAAGAATTGCTTCCCAATACCCCTACCGCTTCTTGTCGTAACAAAGGCAGCAAATTTTCCCGCTGTTCCAGCAGTTTTTGAATGTTAGGGCTTTCTTGCGTGAACCGCGCTGACTCAGCAGCAATTTTACTTTCTACCTCAGAAAGTTGATTGAGTAACTGCTGATAGCGGGGTGCTTCCGAAAGCGCCGCCATCGCCAACGCCTGATTCGGTTCTAACCCTAATTGTTTTTGCAAAGTTGAGTAAAGCGATCGCGTTTCGCCGAGTCTGCTTTGGGTTTCCTGTCGCTGCTGCACAATGCCGCTAACGCGATTAGTTAGCAGTTGCCCCTGAGTTTCCGGATCGATGAGGTTGTATTTTTGGCGAAACTCCTGGAGTTTTTCCTGAAGTTTGTCTACTCGCTCATATTGTTTTTCTAGCTGCTTTTCAACAAATTTAATGCCTTGTTGCAGGCTATTTTGCTGCTGAGAGAGACTGTAGTCAACATAGCCATCAGCAACTTTTTCTAGAATAAATTGAATTTTTTGCGGGTCTGAATCCTGGTAGCTGACTTCTAAAATTTTGGTTTCAGACAGCCGATTAATCGCCAGTTTTTGCACCAGCGTACTGTAATCAATCTCTGGATATCGCTCTTTAATTTTCTCAACGATTGGAGAAATTACTTGGGGACTCCATAAGACCTGAATTTGAGTAGCGTAATCTATGCTGGGAGTTTGAATGCTGACATTTTTGCCTAGACTTTGGTTCAATTCATCAAACTTATCTTCACCAGTGACGGAGCCTACCAACAGCTGAAACCTGCCTTCGTACTTGGGAGTGCGACTCAAAACCCAAGATACAGCTCCAGAAGTTACAGCGATCGCTACCCCCGTAATCACGATCGCCCGACGCCTGACAACAGCCAATAGCTGACGAAGATCCAGTTTATCTTCGTCAGCCTCGTTAAACCCAGTAGAACGGGGAACGCCGCCGCCGTAGGGCGGTTTTATGGCGCTCCTGTGGTTCCCTGTACTTTGTGGCAGCAACGGCTGAAAATCTCCATCGGAACCCATAGCTTAAAAATGCCGAGTAAAGAATTCAGGAGTCAGGAGTGCCTAATGCCAGCCCAATTCACCAATTGTGGCTCCCTTGTGGCTCCTGAATTCTAGATACAGCACTGTGCTAGCCTATCAGGATAAAATCCATGACTAGATTGCTGCGATTATATTTTAGGGATCAGCTGTAAAAAAGTGATAAAGGTTCCTCCCTTAGATGGGCGACAGTGTTCACCCAGGAAGTCTCTAATCAGTCTTTACCAGATTATTCTGGATGCGATCCGGATAATTATAGGCAAATCTGTAGTTTTTTTAGTATCTACACGGTGGGTAAATTTCAAAAATTAGAAAATTCCTTGTTATGAGTCGGTTTCACCTGTTTATCCAGCTACCGAATTTATCGGTAAACTCTACACGGTAGTAACATCCATTACACATTATCCCTACGAAGTCAGCGAGGCTGCATGAGCAACGGGAAGATTCCAAAACAGCATATTAGTAGGGGCGGGTTCCCAGAAACCCAGTCTTTGAAGCCAGAAGCGCTAATTCCTTCTAACCTGCCCGTAAGACTGTCTATCATTACCCAATATTATCCGCCAGACTACGCAGCGACGGGGCAGCTGATTGAAGAACTAGCAGTTAACTTGGGTTCCTTAGGTTTGCCAGTGCAAATCTTTACCGGACAGCCAGGGTACGCCTTCCGAAAGCAAACGGCACCACCAATTGAGCGATCGGAGCGACTTTTAGTTAAGCGATCGCGCACTGCTCGGATCTGGCCCCAGCGAATTCGCGGTAAAGCCGTCAATGGACTCTTATTCTGCCTGCGATCCGGACTCCACCTGATAAAAACTGGCAGTCGCGGCGATATTTTGCTCCTCACCACAGCCCCCCCTTTCTTGCCAATTCTCGGCTACTTAGCTAACTTATGCTTTGGTTTACCCTACGTTTGTCTCCTCTACGACCTATATCCCGATGTTGCTGTCGAACTCAATGTCGTTCCTGCCCAAAACCTATTAGTTCGATTTTGGAATTTTCTCAACAGTTGTGTTTGGAAAAATGCTAAAAGAATTATTGTCCTCAGCCCTTCAATGAAAGAGCGAGTAGTCGCCAAATGCCCAGAAGTTACTAATAAGATTTCCGTAATCCATAACTGGGCAGATCCAGGCTGGATTGTACCCATTGCCAAGCAAGATAATTGGTTCGCCCAAGAATTTAATCTAGTTGACACTTTCACCGTCCTCTACTCCGGTAACATGGGGCGCTGTCACGACATGGAGACAATTTTAGAAGCAGCTAGCCTGCTGGAAAATGAACCCATTCAGTTTGTTTTCATTGGCAACGGTGCCAAGCGCCAAACTTGCATCAATAAAATCAGCACCCTCGGCTTAAGCAATTGTCGCTTCTTGCCATACCAAAGCAAGCAGAATTTACCCTACTCCCTCACAGCTTGCGACTTATCCTTAGTCAGCATTAGCGCAGGCATGGAAGGATTAGTTGTCCCCAGTAAGTTCTACGCCGCTTTAGCAGCCGGGCGTCCCATTGCTGTAATTAGCGAACAACACTCCTATCTCCGCCAGTTGATGACTGAAGCTAATTGTGGTGCTGCCTTCAACAATGGGGATGCTAGTGGTCTAGCTAAGTTTATTCGTTGTTTAGCAACTTCCCCGCAATTGCAGACTCGGATGGGACAGGCTGGGCGTCAATATCTGGAGTCAAACTTTACCCCTGAGATTATTGCCCAGCAATACTCAAAAATCTTGCAAGAGGCAGTCAAGGAACCAATGGAACCACTCAGTTCACCTAGTTTTAAATGGCTGCGCCGATACAATTCATCTCGCTTTGTCAAGAACCAGTCAGGAGGCGTTGTAAAAGTTTCTAAGCATCATCAGGATTGAGTTTAGCCAATACCCAAGTAGTGTAAGTTCCTATCGGACTCCAGAGTAAATAGGGAATTAACAACACAGATGCAACAGCCGAGATTCGTAATACAGTCAGTGCCAAAATCAAACTTAATATGAAACCAATTCCGCCTACGATGGTGCCGACTTTGAGACTGCGGAGCCTCAACATCAGCGGGTTGTAGGCAACTGTAACTAATTCTAGTAACACGTAGAAGCCCATTAGCCACCAATTTTTGGTGCGTTCCCAGACAACATAAGCTGACCAAGCACCACAAATAAAAACTACTATCCAAATCAAAGGAATAGCCGCCTCAAAAGTTAACCATCTCGGTCTTTGCAGACGTTTGAACCACTTAACATCATTTGGCGTAATTAAGTTGCTCAAGCCAGCAACTAAAAAAGTTACGCCTCCAATCACCATCCAAGATTTAATCATGCCCCTACCCTTCGCAACACCAAACCTGCTAGCCATCTGTAGCGATTTTGTCAAGTTGAGAAGCTAATTGTAATCACCCGCTAGTCAGAATCTAAGCTTGCTGATGACTGTTGTCGCAGCTACACAAGCCCAATCTGCTGTTTTTGCTTTCTTTAGGGAGCATAGTTCCAACGCTATGGCTCTGGCGCATCCGCGCCGCTATCTTAACGCGCTAGAACTACTTTTGACACAAGCCTTTGGGTGCTACAGTCAAAGTAGCTACAAAAAACACTATGACCGTCCAACTAGACCGAATTGAAATTCGCTTAGAGCGGCTGTTAACAGTCATTGAGCAACAAGCTCAGACAGCTGAACGTCAAGCTCAGACAGCTGAACGTCAACAGCAGACCATTCAGCAATTTGTCAATGTTTTGGCTGAACAAGCCAGAGCAATTACAGAACTTAGCCAAACTGCTAGGGAAGCTGTCTTTGCTTCACAGCGTGCGGCTCAAGCTGCTGAGGCGGCGGCGATTGTGGCTCAAAATAATCAAAATGCTATTCGTGACTTGATTGAAGAACTCGGACGAGGACGGGATTAGTGCGATCGCTTCTGTGATGTCGTGGTGGAGAATGCGATCACTTCTGTGATGTCGTAGTGGAGAATGCGATCGCTTCTGTAGACCTCTTGCAAAAGTCGATGCTGAGGTAATATGGGGTCTAAACAAAGGCGCTCGCAAAAAACGGGTGAGCGATCACGCAGTCTGATTCATAAGAATATCTGATGAAATAC
>NZ_JAMPKJ010000042.1 GCF_039962115.1 Funiculus sociatus GB2-C1
CCTGACTTAGCCAAAGCCATAGAGGAAGCATTTAATAAGCTCTCCTTGAAGGACATCCAAAATTGGTTTACACACTGCTGTTACTGTACCTCAGCAGACTAGGAAACGCTATATGCCTGCTGTACTTTTGACCAGAGAGGAGCATACCAGGAGGATTGGCAGCAATGGAATTCATGCGCGGATAAATAATGCAGGTATCCGTCCTGGAAATAGGGCTGGTGCCAGAACTTATAAGGCGGCGAAAATTTTAAGAGCTTATAGAGAAGTATATAAAGGACAGGAAGATTGGATTGATACAATTGGAGCATTGTTAAGACCCTAGCTCGGTATTTAGTTATCTTAGAGAAGTCACTGTGCGCGATCGCTCTCCCAGAAATCCCACTACATTCGGAGAAGCGATCGCGCCCTAAACGTCTTAACTATGACGAAAATACCGACAGAAACTTGGGTTGTAGCCAGTTGGGATGAATACATCCAGGCGATTAAAGATCCACAACTAGAAAAAGCGAAAGGCTATTACCACAATGGACAATTGAGGATAGAAATATCACCTGTAGGTTCTGACCACGCCAGCGATCATGCAATAATGATTTTCGCTGTTAACTTGTTCGCTACTGTTAAAAGTATTCCTCTTAATGGACAAGATAACTGTACCTTCAGAAAAACAGGTGTTCAAGAAAGTCAACCCGATGTGTCTTACTACATTGCTGAAAACGCCGATGTGATTTCTTGGAGAACGTCAATCATCGACTTAGACCAATATCCAGCGCCAGATTTAGTGATTGAAATTGCCAATACTTCGCTATCGGATGATATTGGGCAAAAACGGCTGCTGTACGAAGATTTAGGAGCGGCGGAATATTGGGTAGTGGATGTTGTGAACATCAGAATTATTGCTTTTGCCATCACCTCTGCTGGAGGAAGTCAAAGAATTACTGAGTCTCAGGTGTTGCCGGGATTAGCAATTTCGATGCTAGTGGAAGCTTTGCAGCGCAGTCGTCAAGAAAATCAAAGTTTGGTTGGCGCTTGGCTATTATCCCAATTTCAACAATAATTGTTTATTGATAGTAGATAGAGCGCGATCGCATTCCCATCACTAAACGCGATCGCTTCTTCAAGCTTCATCCGGCTCAATCCCTAATGCCCTCAATTGTGCTGCCAATTGCTCGGCACGTTGTTCAGCTATCTGTCGCCGTTGAGCCTCCTGCTGTCTTGCTTCTTCGGGGGATGGGTACTTCCTCCCATCTTGGTCATACCAGTACAGCCACTCTCGCGTTATTCCCCAATAAGTTCCTTGTTCCCGCCCAATTCCTAAACCAATCTCCGGCATCCACACAGGTTCCCTCGGTTGCCGAACATAAGCTCCATCAACTAAGCGATACACCTCCAAGAGATCGTGTCTATCGCGCTGGCTGTATTCGGGGTTGTAGATTGCATAGTACAAAACTCCTAGTTGGGCATATTGGGTGGCTTTGTTGTCGTACTCTCCCCCATAAGTGTGAGAGACAATTTCTAATACCCAAACAGGTACAACGTTGTTTTCTTTCCAGACAATATAACTCAAGCGTAACTTGTCACCCTTCAACCGCTCTACCCCTAAGCTGAGGAAGCCATCGGGAACAATTGGAATTCTGGGATTAGTTCCTGTTGTATGGTAAATTCCCATATCTACGGCAAAAAACCAGTTTCTGCGGTCTTGCCAAATGAAGGCTAAAATCGCTCCTAATAAGTTAGGGATTAAATTTTGCAGTTCATTATCCACAGGAGTATCGTCAGAACAGGGTAGTTCTTCCTCTGATGGAAGTTGCAGCGGATCGTACTTTAGCATGGCAGCTACTCTCTTACGGATTAAAGTTTGCTGGCTCACAAACAAAACCTTAATTTGCTGTCAGTCGGCGCAGGCGAACTTGGTTTGTGCCGTTGCGACTTTATAGCGTTTCTCAGTTGCGTGGAATATATCGCGGTTCTAACGTCCGGTCTACCTTGCTAGGGACATGGCATTGCCATGTCCCCACAGATGTATCGCACCCAACCCTTGAATTGCTATAGTCGTCTGGTATTTTGACAAGCAGTTTACTGACTGTATGTTAGCGTCATATTGAGTCCAACATTGAAGCCAATCAGCCTGATTTGATAAGATTTTTAAGTCAAAGAACCTAGCAGAAATGCTAGATAAAAATCGAAACTTATTAGCAACAATCACCATGCCAACATCGACAATTGACGGCAATGACGCAGCAGCTATCCAAGCAGTGCGGGACTCTGTTGCTGTGTGCGATCGCTCTCACTGGGGACGCATCCAAGTTTCTGACGATGACCGCATCCGATTTTTGCACAACCAGACTACCAACAACTTCCAGTCACTCCAACCAGGACAAGGCTGCGATACAGTTTTTGTAACATCGACAGCGAGAACTATTGACTTAACCACTGCTTATGTGCTTGAAGATTCTGTGCTGCTGCTGGTTTCACCTTCTCGCCGCCAGCAATTGATGCAGTTAATGGATCGCTACATCTTTTTCTCTGACAAGGTGCAATTAAAGGATGTAACCGCAGATACCGCTACTTTCAGCCTGATTGGGCCAGGAAGTGATGCCCTAATAGAAAAGTTAGGTGCTGGTGCAATTATTGGGAAACCTTATGCCTCGCACCAATTGTTTGAGGATGTGCGGGTTGCTGTAGGTAGCGGTTTGGCAACGTCGGGATATACTCTTATCCTAAGTGCTGGTAATCGCGAGAAGCTGTGGGGAAAAATAGTAGAAGCTGGGGCAGTTCCGATGAGCGATCGCGTCTGGGAACACCTGCGAATCGAACAAGGACGACCTGCGCCTGACTTTGAACTAACCGAAGATTATAATCCCCTAGAAGCTGGCTTATGGCAGACAATCTCTTTTGAGAAAGGCTGCTACATCGGGCAAGAAACAATCGCCCGTTTAAATACTTATAAAGGAGTCAAGCAACACCTTTGGGGAGTGCGACTAAGCGCACCCACAGAACCTGGAAGTGTGATTACCGTGGGAGAGGAAAAAGTCGGCAAACTCACCAGCTACACCGAAACCGAACAAGGTTCCTTTGGATTAGCGTATATCCGCACCAAAGCTGGTGGCGAAGGGCTGAAAGTACAGGTCGGGGAAAGCCAGGGTGAGCTTATTAATGTGCCATTTGTAACTCACGATTACGTGTGATTACTGCTTAAGCTTCCGATAAATCATGGATGCGATCGCTTGTCCACCCCGCAGATGTCGTTCCACCACCGCCGGGACTTCATCGGGATGGACGCGGCTATACCAAACCTGTTCCGGAAGCACCATCACCATCGGCCCATTGCCGCATTGTCCCAGACATTGACTACCAGTTACAGTAACGCCAGGAACTGGAAGTGCCTGAAAAGCTGCCAAAACCTTAACCGCACCCAACTTGCGACAACTGCGGTTCTGGCAAACTAATACTTCGGTGGGTGACAAATTGCCCTCAAACATCTGTAATTTCAAGCCACGCTAATCAACATTTGTATGGGCGTACAAAGTTACCCCCATACAAATGTTGACTTAATTGCTGTACGTTGTTTATGGCTCTGTGGTTTCAAGTTTTGTGAATTAGATATCTACCTATTGGTGGGAATCATCAAACGCTGGGAACACTCCCATTCAACCCAATAAATGCTTATGGGTGTTAAGTTTCCCATCCTCGGCCCCAACCTGCGATCGCTAACATGGTAAAAAATCAAACAGCCTTGTCTTAGCCTCCTTGAAAAGCAGGAAGCAGGGTGGTTTCATACAACCCTTAGAAAATATCGAGACATTGCGATATTTTGTAGGGGCATGGCAATCAAAAAGCCCCTACCGCCAACCATAATCAACGTTACAGAATTTTCTTTTAATAAATGAAACCACGCTGCCCCTTGAAAAGTGGGTAGGGGATGGCGTTATTTTATTTAATCCGGCGAAAGTCCCTTGGATGCCAGCCATTCCTGATTAAACAGCCGCGACTGATACCGTGAACCACCATCACAAAGCAACGTAACAATAGTATGTCCTGGTCCCATCTGTTTAGCCAGTGCTACGGCAGCTGCGACGTTAATCCCCGTAGAACCGCCCATAAACAGCCCATCTTTCCGGAGTAGTTGGTAAACCACTCGCACAGCTTCAGTGTCATCAATGCGGATGGCATCATCAACCGGGACACCTTCCATATTTGCCGTCACGCGACTGTTGCCAATACCTTCAGTGATGGAACTTCCTTCAGTTGTGATTTCGCCCGTCTTGACATAACTGTAAAGTCCACTACCCATTGGGTCTGCCAAAATAGTTTTAATCGCCGGATTTTGGTCTTTCAGGAACATCGACACGCCCGCGAAAGTGCCGCCCGTACCCGTCGATGTCACCCAAGCATCGATTTTACCGTTCGTTTGTTCCCAAATTTCTGGCCCCGTGGTTTCGTAGTGGGCGCGGCGATTTGCCAGATTATCAAACTGATTTGCCCAGATAGCATTCTCCATTTGGGACGCAATTCTCCCTGAGAGTTTTACATAGTTGTTGGGGTCTTTGTATGGTACGGCGGGAACGGTGCGGACTTCTGCGCCGAGTGTTTTTAGGGCATCTATCTTTTCCTGAGATTGGGTGTCTGGGATGAAAATCAGGCATTTATAGCCTTTAGCGTTGCAAATATGGGCTAGTCCAATGCCTGTGTTTCCTGCGGTTCCCTCAACTACTGTACCGCCGGGTTTGAGTAAGCCTTTTTCTTCAGCGTCTTTGATGATGTAAAGCGCGGCGCGGTCTTTGACGGAACCGCCGGGATTGAGAAAGTCTGCTTTTCCCAGGATTTCGCACCCGGTTTCTTCACTAAAGCTGTTTATCCGAATCAGCGGGGTATTGCCAACCGCATCGACAAATCCATTTTTGATATCCATTCTGAAATTACCTGAGTTATTCTCTATAAAAATTTTGGCTTATATTAGGTGTGAGGATGGACGCTTGATTAAAAAGCGCGATCGCTCGTTTACCATAACCAGATTAGGTAAGCGTTGCGGTACTATCTTGGCTTCTACCAAATTTTACTCATATTCAGGACAAATCCAGGTAATACGCGATCGCCACTAACTGTAGTCGGATTATCTAGACATTCCACTTCTTCACCCGGACGATAAATATAAACTTGGCGGTTTTTCCGGTCAATCAGCCAGCCTAACTGGAATCCTGGCTCTTGCATATATTCCAACATCTTTTCTTGCAAAGGCTTAAGATTATCAGAATGCGACCTGAGTTCAACTACAAAATCTGGACAGATGGGAGCAAACCTTTGCTTTTGTTCGGCTGATAAAGTATTCCATCGTTCCAGTCTGATCCATGACGCATCAGGCGAACGTTCTGCCCCTGTTGATAGTTTAAATCCAGCACTTGGACTAAAAGTTATACCTGTGCCATCTTGTTCTGACCAAACCCATAGCTGTCCAAATATATTACCTTCTCTGTTTCCTGTCTCTGAGCCTGTCGGAGGCATAATCACCAATTCTCCAAATTTATTCCTTTCAATGCGTAAGTCACGATTAACTTGACAGAACTCAAAAAAATCGTCATCTGTCATTTGCATTGAGGGCGGAATTCTTACAACTAACGGGGATGAAAGCATGGTATATGCGTCTATTTCCTAATGGAATTGATGATTTCAATGGTAGTGCGATCGCTTACTTTTCTCTACCCTTTAACAAAGTAGGGTGAGCAATGCCCACCCTACAAAATTTTACCTTTTTACTTTTGCCTTACTTGTCGGGTTGAGGAGTCATCCGCAGATACGGTTTGATTTCGGTGTAACCTTTGGGGAATTTCTCTTTTAACACTTCTGGATCTTTCAGAGATGGGACGATTACACAATCATCTCCCTCTGTCCAGTTAGCAGGAGTAGCGACGCTGTAATGGTCGGTCAGTTGCAGAGAATCAATCACCCGCAAAATTTCATCGAAATTGCGCCCGGTGCTGGGGGGGTAGGTGAAGGTGAGACGCAGCTTTTTCTGCGGATCGATGATGAACACAGAACGCACCGTTACTGTGTTAGCAGCGTTGGGGTGGATCATGTCGTAAAGGTCAGAAACCTTCTTATCCGGATCTGCCAGGATCGGGTAATTCAAACCAACATTCTGGGTTTCTTCGATATCACCAATCCAGCCTTTGTGAGATTCTACGTCATCCACGCTCAAAGCCAGTGCCTTGACGTTGCGCTTGTCAAATTCCGGCTTGAGGCGGGCGACTTCACCGAGTTCAGTGGTACAAACGGGGGTAAAATCGGCAGGGTGGGAGAATAGCACTACCCAGCTATCGCCAGCCCACTCGTAAAAGTTGATATTGCCTTCACTAGAATCTTGAGTGAAGTCAGGAACTTGGTCGCCTAATCTAAGAGCCATATCCGCTTAACTATCTTGAGGAACAATCTTTTATCTTGCCACAAAACTCCGGTTCTCCGATCGGATTTTAGCTCTTTATTAAGATTTGGTTAGAGTACAAGCCTGCTAATGGTTTGGGAGTCTCAAGTATCCCCATGCTGCCATAAGATGAGAGAATAGAAAACAAAAATTAAACTAATAGAGGAGATAATATCCTCAAAGATGCTGTGTTAGGAGAATGGAAGACTATGAAACGATTGGTTCGTTTGGTGAGTGTGTTGGCTTTGTTGGTAAGCTGCCTGGGATGGCTGGGGATGACCCAAAATGCGTATGCAGCCAATTTGACGGGCGTAACACTGCGCTCTTCATCAGTATTGGCAGCAGTTGAGGCTCCCCTAGAGAAGCTACGGAATCGTGCGGACGATAAACTAGCCACTGAATTCGGTAAAAAAATCGATTTGAACAACACCAACGTGCGGGCTTTCCGGCAATATCCCGGAATGTACCCGACATTGGCCAGAAAAGTTGTCGATAATGCTCCATACAAGAATGTGGAGGATGTCCTGAAAATTGCCGGGCTAAGCGAAAGCCAAAAAGAACGGCTGCAAGCTAACCTGGATAACTTCACGGTAACGGAAGTGGACGAAACCTTTGTCGAAGGTGGCGATCGCTATAACAACGGCTACTACTAAAAACCACGTTAGTAGGTAAGCCGTTTTAATAACCCACTCCTCTAGGGGAGTGGGTTATTTATCATTAGTGGAAGTAGCAAGGAAATTTTCGTTGAATCCAAAAAACTTCGATTCTTTACCGGAAATAAATATCCCCACCCAGTTTGATGTCCTAGTAGTAGGTGCTGGTGCAGCTGGACTCTATGCAGCGCTTTGCCTACCAGAATCTTATCAAGTGGGCTTAATTACCAAAGATAACCTGCCCCTTTCTGCCAGCGACTGGGCGCAAGGTGGCATTGCAGCAGCGATCGCTCCCTCTGACTCACCGATTTTGCACGTTGAGGATACGATGCTTGCTGGTGCTGGGTTGTGTGACTTGGAAGCGGTGAAGTTTCTCGTAGAGGAGGCACCTGATTGCATTGCCTCTCTAGTGGATATGGGTGTCGCCTTCGACCGCAAAGGAAGCCAACTAGCTATGACTTTGGAAGCGGCGCACTCTCGTCCTCGCGTACTTCATGCTGCTGATACAACTGGTAGGGCAATAATTGTTACTCTGACTGAGCAAGTCCTGAAGCGGAAGAATATTCAGGTTATATCTCAGGCATTTGCTTTGAGTCTGTGGCTTAATCCCGAAAGCAAGCGGTGTCAGGGAGTTAGCCTTGTCTATCAAGGTCAGGTAAGCTGGGTACGAGCGGGTGCTGTGGTGCTAGCGACAGGCGGCGGCGGTCAAGTATTTGCTCAGACCACTAACCCATCTGTGAGTACGGGAGATGGGGTAGCGATCGCATGGCGGAGTGGTGCTATTCTCCGCGACTTAGAATTTGTCCAATTTCACCCCACCGCATTAACCAAACCGGGTGCGCCTCGTTTTCTGATCAGCGAAGCAGTACGCGGCGAAGGCGCTCATTTGGTAGATTCGGTCGGGCGGCGATTTGCCTTTGATTATCACCCATCTGGTGAACTCGCCCCTAGAGATGTCGTCAGTCGGGCTATTTTCAGCCACCTACAGAAAATTGCCGCCGATCCTTCTACTGGTCACGTTTTCTTGGATTTGCGCCCAATCCCAAAAGAGAAAATTCGCCACCGCTTCCCGAATATTATCCAGGTTTGTCAACGCTGGGGAATTGATGTTTTTCGAGAACCGATTCCCGTTGCGCCAGCTGCTCATTATTGGATGGGAGGTGTCGCCACCGATTTGATGAACCACACCTCAATTCCCGGTTTATATGCTGTCGGAGAAACAGCAAGTACCGGAGTTCATGGTGCTAATCGTCTCGCCAGTAACTCGCTGCTGGAATGTTTGGTGTTTGGCGCTCAACTTGCGAAACTCGAAATAATCAAGAATGATTATTCAAAGATAAATGAAGAATTAATTCTTCCTTCGCGCAATATCCTAAATCCTTCAGATATAGAGAAAATTGCCACTTTGCGGCAAGAGTTACCACGCTTAGTATGGCAAAGTGCCGGAATTTGTCGGTCACAGGAAGTTTTAGAGGATGCGATCGCGCAAATAGAAGTTTGGCAACAAGAATTTGCTGCCCTTTCTTTGAGTCAGTACCTGCTAAATTTAACCCCCGGTCAAACTGTCAGCTTCAATTTACCTGACGCCACCTCATCTGTGCGAACCTGGGGAGAAACCTATAACTTACTAGATGTGGCATACCTCATCCTGAAAAGTGCTGCTTTTCGCACCGAAAGTCGAGGAGGACACTACCGAACTGACTTCTCTGAAGTCTTACCAAGTTGGCAAGTCCACACCTTAGTTCAAAAAAACCGTTTGTGGAAATCGTCTTTATTAAAAAATTAATCCCAACAAAACACAAAACAAATTTCTTTCTTTTAACTTTTGCCTTTAGATCCTTCGCTTCCAAGCAGACGCTTCGCGCTTTTGCTTTCTTTAGCGTCTTCCTCCACCTTGGGTCGTGCTGGGGCCACCATTATCACCTGGATCGTAAGGCTGTTCTGCCCCCGTTTCCACGGCAGACTTCAGCGAGTTTTTAGCATCAACGTCAATCGACAAGCTGCTTGACAGGCTGTCTGTAGCCACAATGATATTTACTTTTGCGGCAGCTATTTGAGGGATAAACAATTGCAACCCTATTAGTAAAGTTGCTATTCCTGTGAGTTTGCGGCAATTACTCATAACACCCGTTATAGTTCCTAAACTTTTGGATGGAGCGCCACTTTTGGAAGTGTCAGTATTATCAGTATATATACCGATGACAGAATCCGGTGGCATTTTTAAGAAATATTTCATTTACATTCTTTTCATAAAAGATAGTTATTTTATAAAGATTCTGTAAAGTTGGAAATGGTTAAAGTCAACTCATCTAAAGGTATACAAGTTGTTCTATGGATTTGGCACTCTCAAGTTCTGAGAGGGAAATCTCAACCCAGATGCTGATGAAAGATATTTAGCATTTCAGTATTTTCAACAGTAGTAATAACCACTATTCCGGAGTAATAACCACTAATCCGGAAATTTATAATAATCTAAATCTTTATCTTCTTCAGGAAAAAACCTTTCTACCTTAGTGAAGACAATTCCACATCTATCTTTAAGACGTATTTAAAAAACTTATACCTTTCTTACATATTGTTGATTGAATTAAGAAGATGCTTCCAAGGGTAGATTTTTCCCAAGTCCTCGTTTTCGCGTTCCTGTAAGAACACAGCACTCAATACTTCTCGTCCAGGAAAAATTTTAGTTGCGCGTCCAGGCTACTACTTGGTTTCACATGGTCGCTTATCCGAAAAGTATTGACATAGCACTTGCACGTATATACGACTGGCAATGCTTACAGCGATTTAGTCTTGGGGCTTCCCTGTCAGCGTCAAACATGGGGCGTTTCCCCCTATAAAGCACCTCAAATTCTGTATGGCAGCAGGAACCGAAAAACTTAAGATAATACAAATTGATTCCGACCCTGTTCTTTAGCGCGGTACATAGCGGAATCGGCATTTTTAATTAACGTATTTAGCTCATTACTATCGAGGGGATAGACGCTGATACCTATACTGACCGTTACGAAGACGGTATCTCCATCCAGCACGAAAGCGTGAGAGAGAGTTTCTAGAATCTTTTCTGCTACTGTGGCGGCATCTTGCACTTTCTTAATAGCTGGAAGAATCACCGTAAACTCATCGCCCCCCAACCGCGAGACGGTATCGCTGCCGCGCAAGCAAGCCCTTAGCCGTTGGGCTACAATTTTGAGCAGCAAGTCGCCCTTATCATGTCCGAGCCTATCATTAACCAGCTTAAAGCCATCCAAGTCAAGAAATAGGAGCGCAACCAGCTGGTTATTGCTATTAGCCCATTGCAGAGACTGATGCAAGCAGTCGTGGAAGTGTTGCCGGTTGGGTAGACCTGTTAACGGGTCGTGATAGGCAAGATGACGCAACTGCATTTCTTCCTGTTTTAGTTCAGCGTTATCACGGGTCAATTCTGCCGCTGTTCGCTTCAGTTCTTCTTCCAACTGCTTGCGCTCAGTAATATCGCGAATCACACCGACTAAAAATATATTGCCAGCAGCATCTTTGTGAAGCGATCTTTTGGTGGCAATCAGATGAGTATTTCCCAAGGCATCGGTAAATTCTTCCTCATTTTCCTGCTCCTTACCAGTTTGGAAAACCCGTTCGTTGTTCTCCCAAAAAACATCAGCTTCGTGTTTAGAGAAAAAGTCATAAGGGGATTTCTCAATTAATATTTCCAGGGGATAACCGCTGAACTTACAATATGCTTGATTTAATATAATCCAGTGATGTTCTGTGTCTTTGACAAAAATTGGGTCAGGAATAGTATTAATCACTGTCTGCAAAAAGTCTTTAGAGCGTTTTAATTCTTCCTTGAGATAGGCTAGATGACCTGTGATGACAAGGGCAGATCCATTTAACGCCAGCAGAGGAGGAATAATAGGTATCCACCAACCAATTAAAAAGGCGAGGTAACAGATACCAATCAGACCCGTACCCGCCAAAAACATACTGATAACCGACTTTTTGGGAAAAGGCAATCGCCAACTAACACTGGCACCAATCCAGCACCAGCCGAAAATCCACAAAGCTTCTACTAGGTCAGACCAGGTATTGATTAAGGGGCGTCCATCGAGGGTGGCGGAGAGGATTTGACTTAAGAAATCGGCGTGCAACTCAACGCCAGAAATGGGCTGTGCGGCCTTGACGAGATTATTGCTGTAAGGGGTGTAGAAGAAATCCTGAAGGCTGGAGGCGGTTGAACCAATCAAAACAACGCGATCGCGCAACAAGCCGGGTTCTACGCGGTTGGAGAGAATGTCTGACATGGAGACAATCTGAAAGCTAGAGGGCCGGCGAAAGTTTGCCAAAATCTGATATCCTTTGGCATCAGCCTGCACATAAGCACCGTCAGTGGACTCAAAGCGGCGAAACACAGCCTGACCCATCTGCAAATACCTGGGATTAACCCGCGATCCTTTGGGGGTAATCCCTTCCCCCTTGAGATAAATTAAAGCCAGTTGGAGCGCAAAACTTGTATGCCGTTTGCCATTCACGTGCCAATACAGAAGACTGCGGCGTACCTTGCCATCAGGGTCAACGACAACATTATTAAAACCAAATTGGTTGTTCACCTTCAGCGGCGGTGGAGGTGGGACACCTAAGCTTTTTTCATCTGGAAGTAGTTCTATCCCTATCAAGTTGGGGATGGTTTCACAAGCTTTGATAAATTCTCGATAACCCGGTTTGACTGGCATATCGCGATAAATGTCCAGTCCAATAGCGCGAGGTTTGAAGGCATTTATTTTCTGCAACAAAGTCGCCATGACAGCATCAGGGATGGGCCATTGTCCCACCTGCTGCAAGTCTTTTTCATTAATTTCGACAATAACTACTCGCTCGTTGGGAGATTCTGGGGGACGCAGACGAAATACTTGGTCTAAAGCAGACAATTCCCAGGACTGCAAAAATCCAGCAAAACGCAGAATGATGACGCAGCTCGCTACAGTCGAGGAGGTAAGTAGGACTCTGCGCTCTTGATGGAACCATTGCCTGAGTCTTGCCCATAAAGTTTCTTTCACTATCTGGGTTGGCTGCACGATTTTGCCAAAAGTTCAATTTTCTTATATAGACTATGGTGCTATAGCTTCATGGAATAGTGGCAGGAATATCCGTATAAGCGATCGCTACAAAACTTGCGCCTCCTAATAGCAGCCCTCCCTTGCCAGAGCTAGAAGCCTTTCTGGCTCTGGCATAGCGGGCGGTTTACTAGGCTTCTAAACACAAACTTTTTTAAGGAGCGGGCCAAGAATAATTGAAATTACGGGGGCCTTGATAGCCAGATAAATCGGCTAATTTCTCCAAAGATTGGACACCAGCGACAGGTTGACCCTTAATTTGCCAGGTTGGGTAGCTTTTAATCCCAGCACTGACGCAGGCATCTGGCTGTGCATTTTTGCCATCAGCAGCACACTCAACTAAGCCGAGTTCATTTAAACCCTCTTTACCAAACAGCTGCTTTTGCTGGTAGCAATGGGGACACCAGTAAGCGCTATACATCTTGGCTCCAATTTGGTTGAGATGACGCGCCAGAGCAATTTCAGCAGGGCCAGATTTTGTGGTAACTTCCCAGCCAATCCCAGGCTGGGGCGAACCCACTGGATTCAGGATTGCACTTGGATCTTGATTGGGAGCTGTTGGATTCGTCGCCAGCGATGACTTTGTGCTGGCATAGACACCCAGAGTGCCAATTAACGCCACCATGCCAACCACAATACCAGTAAAGAAGATTTGCCCAATATCTTCCCAGGCACGACCTATCAGCGTCAGCACCAACAGGCTAAAGGAGAACAAGGCGGAGGCAAGGCAATATAAACAAACGGCTTTAATTTCAAATGCCAGCAAATACAGCAGATAGCCGCTGAATATGGTCATGGCAGTGCCACCAGCAAACAGCAGCAGCCAAGTCCAGTTATCTAGTTTCGAGTGCAGGTCTTTCTTTTCGGCTGGGTTGACTGCCATCGGTGCTAGGGCGAAAGCCGCCATACTGATGTAAGCCAGCAAGCCAAACAAAGTTAGGGGTAGACCAAAGACGGTTGCGTAGGGGCTGGAGAGGACTTGTTCGCAGCCAGTGGTGGGACAAGCGGCTGCACCTCCTGTTAACTTAACAACGGTGAGATAACCAGTTACTAAGGCACCTAAAAGAGCGATCGCAGCTATTAGAAGGCGCGACCAGCGATGAATCCAAGGAGTAGAACGTCGGCGACTCATATCAGTAATGCGGTATGAGGACTGTAAGCGCAAGCTGAGGTATTAAGACGTAAAAAGTTTTAGTTGTTGTTTTATGGGTTAATACACAACTAAAAACTAACAATTGATTTCACAACTAACAACTACAAACTGACAGAGGAAACTGACTTTTGTTCCGATTTTGCTGGAACGCTGCGTCGGGTTGCTTCCACAAATTGGCTAACGCGAATCGGGTCAATCGGCTGCTCAATTCGCCCGTGGCGCTTGAGAGAACTGGAAACTATTACGCCGTCTGCTGCTTGTATCAGCGTCGAAATATTTTCCCAGTTGGCTCCACTGCCAATAAATACTGGCGTGCCGTTGGCGGCGGCGCTTGCCAGTTCCAAGTCTTCGAGAGTGGGAGGGCTGCCTGTCGCCCAACCGCTGAGGATAACACCATCTGCTAACCCCCGCTCGATTGTCTCTTGTACGGCTGTTGTCAGATTCGGGGAACCCAATGGGCGACCATGTTTTACCAAAACGTCTGCCAAAATTTTGACATTGCTGCCTAGTTCTCGACGGTAGCGCAGCAGTTGATGTGCCTCTCCCTCGATCAGCCCTTGGTCGGTTGCCATCACGCCTGTGAGGACATTGACCCGGATAAAGTGGGCTTGGACGCAGGATGCGATTGCGATCGCGCTATGAGCATCATTGCGTAACACATTGATCCCCACTGGTAGCGTTATCAAATTCATCAGCCGCTGCACAATCAGGGTCATCGCACTGACAACCGCTGGATCTACCTGGTTTTTCGTAAAAGGGGCATCAAAAAAATTTTCTACGATAATGCCGTTCACGCCGCCAGCACTAAGCGCTGTCGCTTCTTGCTCAGCCCGATCGATAACCGCTTTTAGGCTTCCCCCCCAGCGGGGAGATGTCGGCAGCGGCAGAAGATGAACCACGCCAATAATTGGGTTCGGTGTCTTGAAGATTTGATTTAAGTCCACTTGTCTACCTGAAAACACCGACGAATTTTTGCCACACCTGTAGGCTAACCTCCAGCGTCTGCAAAAATAGTAGTGAAATGAATCGCACCTCGGATGATGCCTCTATAGAATTTTATCTGTTTAAGCGGGTCTACCCCTTGATCATTTTTGATCACCACTGGCTAGTAGACTTTTGGAGCATCGATTGAAAGTAAGGCTCCTTGGGGCATTTTTTTAAAATCTCTACCCTTGTCCACAAGGCAGGATAGGGATCTTCAACTAGAATCGGCTCTTAGCCCCTTGGGGAAAGCAAATCAAGCTACTTTCTCACCAAGGCTAATTGCATTTCCACGATCTGCCTTTTTCCTTCCAGTCTGGCACACTTGCCTAGGTAGTACACCGCTGTGCGTTAAATTAAGTTACAATATTTTAGCCTTGAGCGAACTAACAAATTTTTTTCCTACAACTTTCTTACAAACGGCATGGGCAATAAGCCAACAATTGCGATATCCCACTTGGGCTGTGAAAAAAACCGAATAGATACCGAACATATGCTGGGTCTGCTCGTACAGGCAGGCTACCAGGTAGATACTAATGAAGAATTAGCAGATTATGTTATAGTAAATACATGCAGTTTTATTGAAGCAGCAAGGGCAGAGTCAGTCCGCACCTTGGTAGAACTGGCGGAAGCGAATAAAAAAATTGTGATCGCAGGCTGCATGGCGCAGCATTTCCAAGAGCAACTGCTGGAGGAATTACCAGAAGCGGTTGCAGTCGTGGGCAGCGGCGATTATCAGAAAATCGTCGATGTGATTCAAAGAGTTGAAGACGGCGAGAGGGTCAAACAGGTTTCATCTGAGCCGACCTACATTGCCGATGAAACGACACCTCGCTACCGCACGACATCAGAAGGTGTCGCGTACCTGCGGGTAGCGGAAGGATGTGATTACCGCTGTGCGTTTTGCATAATTCCTCATCTCAGGGGAAATCAGCGATCGCGCTCGATTGAATCCATCGTTGCCGAAGCCCAACAGCTAGCTGCTGAAGGCGTACAGGAGTTAATTCTTATATCACAGATCACCACAAACTACGGTCTGGATATTTACAAAGAGCCAAAACTGGCTCAACTCCTGCGGGAACTAGGGAAAGTGGATATTCCTTGGATTCGGATGCACTATGCCTATCCCACTGGTCTAACGCCCCAGGTGATAGAAGCAATTCAGGAGACACCTAACGTATTGCCTTATCTAGATTTACCCTTACAGCACTCTCATCCGGACATCCTCCGCGCCATGAACCGACCTTGGCAAGGACAGGTTAATGACCAAATCATTGACCGGATTAAAACAGCGCTTCCCGATGCTGTGCTGCGGACAACGTTCATTGTCGGATTCCCAGGCGAAACAGATGAACATTTTGAACATCTGCTGGGGTTCGTCGGACGGCATGAGTTTGACCATGTAGGTGTATTTACTTTCTCACTAGAGGAAGGAACCCCAGCGTACAACTTGCCCTCTCAACTCTCCCAAGAAGTGATGGAGGCACGTCGGGATGCTCTGATGGAAGTCCAACAGCCGATATCCTTGAAGAAAAATCAAGCCCAAGTGGGTAAGGTAGTGGATGTTTTGATTGAGCAAGAACATCCAGAAACAGGCGAACTAATTGGTCGATCGACCCGGTTTTCCCCGGAGGTGGATGGATTAGTGTACGTTGAAGGCGATGCTCCTTTGGGATCAATAGTATCTGTAGAAATTACAGACGCTGACATCTACGACTTATATGGTCATGTCGTCGCTCAATCCTGAAGGCTGAAGGATCAACAATAAAAGCTCTCATGCTAAAAAATGAAGGCTGAAGCATAAAGATAAAAGATAGTTTTATACTTCAAACTTCATACTGCTCTTACGCGCCGCTATCTCTATTATTCAGGCGCTTTGCTAACAATCGCTTCACTGCGAAATTGCACACTGTACTAACTTAAGAACAAACAACTATGACCCTTTCGTTCACAAGCTTGGGACTCTCAGAAGCCCGTGTTCAGCAGCTAGAAAAACTAGGCTTCACTGAGCCCACGCAAATTCAAACACAAGCGATTCCGCAGATGCTGGCAGGCCGGGATGTGGTGGGACAATCACAAACCGGAACTGGTAAAACAGCGGCTTTTTCGCTGCCGATTTTGGAACGGGTAGATATCAAAAATCCCGCAGTCCAAGCATTAATTTTGACACCGACGCGAGAGCTGGCGCAGCAAGTCTCGCAAGCAATTCGTACCTTCACAAGCGAGCGCCGCTTGGGAGTGCTAACAGTATATGGTGGTCAATCAATTGACCGGCAGATCCAGTCCCTGAGGAAGGGCGTGCAAGTTGTGGTGGGAACGCCAGGACGGGTGATCGACTTGCTAAATCGAGGCGACCTCAAGCTGGATCAAGTCAACTTTTTGGTTTTGGATGAAGCCGATGAAATGCTGAGCATGGGCTTTATTGATGATGTAGAAACCATCCTCAAGCAAGTCCCATCGGAAAGGCAAACGGCATTTTTCTCTGCCACAATGCCTCCCACAATTCAGAAGCTGATTGCTAAATTCCTGCGATCGCCTATTATGCTCACAGTTGAGCAACCCAAAGCAGCTCCAGCGCGAATTAACCAAGTAGTTTATATGGTGCCGCGTGGCTGGTCAAAATCCAGAGCCTTGTTGCCCATCCTGGAACTAGAAGATCCCGAATCTGCTTTGATCTTCGTGCGGACGCGACGCACCGCAGCAGAACTCACCAACCAGCTACAAGCCGCTGGACACAGTGTAGACGAGTACCACGGCGACCTGAACCAACAAGCACGGGAGCGTCTATTAATGAGGTTCCGGCAACATCAGGTGCGCTGGGTGGTCGCAACAGATATCGCCGCCCGCGGTTTAGACGTTGACCACCTGAGCCACGTGATTAACTACGATCTACCTGATAGCGTGGAAAGCTACATCCACCGGATCGGCCGGACTGGTCGCGCTGGTAATGGCGGAACAGCTATTTCTTTGATTCAGCCAATGGATCGGCGCAAGCTGGTGCTAATTGAGCGGAAAGTCCGCCAAACCCTGAAAATTGTCCCGATTCCCACACGGGCGGAGATTGAAGGGCGGCGTTTGGAAAAACTGCAAGCTCAGGTACGGGAAGTATTGAGCGGTGAACGCATGGCTTCCTTCTTGCCAGTGGTAGCGCAGTTAAGTGAAGAATACGACGCTCACGCGATCGCAGCAGCAGCACTGCAAATTGTTTACGATCAGACTCGTCCTTCTTGGCTGTCAAATGAGCCAGAAATGCCACTGGACGACCGTCAAGGTTCCAAGCCAAAGCTGGTCAAGCGCCCCAAACCAGAAGTAAAAAGTCAGGATACAGAGGTCAGAAGCCCGAAGCCAGAAGGAATTCGGAATTAAGTAGGGATTAGGGATTGGGGACTAGCAATAATTGTCCCCTCAACCCCTCTCTGACCAAACCGATTTTGGATTTTGCGGAGGTTCCAGAATCTCCGCCTCCGATGATTTTGGATTGGAAAGAACATCGGTAGAAACCTTTAACTAGGTCACAAATCGTAAATGTAAAATCTAAAATCTCCAAGCCCATAGCTTTAGCTATAGGATCAATCCAAAATCAAAAATCAAAAATCGATTGATTGCTGTGGTAACTGTATCTGCGACTAATTCCCCTGCCGTTAACGGCACCCCTGAACGCCCCAGTTGGCCTGGACTAATTGAGGCGTATCGGCAATATCTGCCTGTTACACAAACAACGCCAGTGGTGACGCTGCTGGAAGGCAATACTCCGCTGATTCCCGTTCCCGCGATCGCGCAAATTATCGGGAAACAGGTACGAGTTTTTGTAAAATACGATGGTCTCAACCCCACTGGTAGCTTTAAAGACCGGGGGATGACAATGGCGATTTCCAAGGCGAAGGAAGCCGGGGCAAAAGCTGTAATTTGTGCCAGTACCGGGAACACTTCAGCCGCAGCAGCAGCCTACGCCCGTCGCGGCGGTATGAGGGCATTTGTACTCATTCCGGATGGGTATGTAGCCTTGGGCAAATTAGCCCAGGCTTTGCTGTATGGAGCGGAAGTTCTGGCGATTAAGGGAAATTTTGACCAAGCGCTGCAAATTGTCCGGGAAATGGCACAGAGTTATCCAGTCACTCTGGTAAACTCGGTGAACCCGTACCGTTTGGAAGGACAGAAAACGGCGGCTTTTGAAATTGTAGAAGTTTTGGGCAATGCCCCTGATTGGCTCTGCATTCCCGTAGGTAATGCAGGGAATATAACTGCATATTGGATGGGTTTTTGTCAATACCATCAAGACGGGAAATGCGATCGCTTGCCTCGAATGATGGGATTTCAAGCATCTGGCGCGTCTCCTCTAGTTACGGGGAAGGTAGTGACGAATCCAGAAACCTTGGCAACAGCAATTAGGATCGGCAACCCAGCAAACTGGGAGAAAGCGATCGCGACTCAACAAGCAAGCCTTGGGCAATTCGCAGCAGTGACAGACGAAGAAATTTTGGATGCTTATCGTATGTTGGCATCACAAGAAGGCATTTTCTGCGAACCCGCCAGCGCTGCTTCCGTCGCCGGACTTCTAAAGGTGAAAGACCAAGTTCCTCCGGGCGCTACCGTAGTGTGCGTCCTCACAGGCAACGGACTTAAAGACCCAGATACGGCGATTAAACACTGCCAAAATTCATTTAAGCAGGGAATCGAGCCAGAAGTAGCAGCAGTGGCTCAGGCAATGGGATTTTAAACAATGTCAGTTGATATAGCCTGTCCTACCAATGACAGGCTATACACCTGTCATTTGTCAGTTGTTGGTGGTTGTTTGCTTTTCCACTGACCATTGACTCCTGACGCTGGATTTTCTTGGCGAGTCATGCGTTCGCGGCTAAGCCTATCTAAGGTATCCCCGATAGCCGTAGTGAGGGTTTTACGAGTTTGAGCATGACTTGCCTGTTCAGATTTTAAGTCGATTGCAAGGCGATCGCGCTCAACCATCGCCTCCATCAGTTTCGTTTTCAATTCCTCAAAGTTTTGCAGTTGTTCCACTTCCTCTACAATCGCCGCCACAGCACCAGGATCGTCCGCCTTAGGTTGCGGCAAACTTTGAATTTGCTGTAGTTGGCTTGTGAGCTTTTTAATCTGTTGCTGAGCAAGACGTGCCTCAGTTCGGCGTTGCTGCGCTTCTGTGGCGTACAGCTGCCGCCAGGAAGCAGCACTTTCTAGCGCCGCATCGCGATCGCGCTCTAACTCTACTATTTGCTGTTTTAGCGCCTTAATTTCACTCAACCACTGCGATACCTCGTGGCTCATTAAAAACAGCTCCTCATCCGTTGCAACGATCGATTCTGCAAAATTTGTCCAATCCTAATAAAACATTATGGATAATTTCACCTGATCCCCGTAACCTTGGCGATGGATTTGGCACATTATAGGAAACGTTGTAGCCAAAACCAAAATAATGCGATCGCTGCGCTTTTTCCGTTTCTTTCGACATCTGGGCTGGGCAACCTTAAAGAAAACCTTCCAGCGGGTAGCCCAAAGGCGGTTAACGGGTCACTCAGCAGAAATGGCATACAACGCCATGTTAGCTCTGTTTCCTGCTATCTTGGCTATCCTAACCGCCATTGGGCTATTTGAATTTTCAACATCCACCTTTGACCAGCTGGCTAGTCAATTAAGTGAGGTTGCCCCTAAAGAAGTTCTTTTTCTGATTGAAGGTTTTGTCGCAGAAATTAGCGACTCTAGAAATCAAGGGCTGTTTTCCATCAGCTTCCTTGCCGCAATTTGGGCTTCCTCTGGGGCCTTAAGTGCCGCTATGAACGCTCTTGATCAAATCCATCAAATCCCCCCTGAGCGAACTCGACCCTTTTGGAAAGCCAAGTTAATTTCTCTCGGACTAACACTCGGCACAATTTTACTATTAATTACAGCTTCTTTTCTTGTATTTATCAGCGATCTAATTGTGCGATTCGTCGCTTATCAAAGTGGTCTTATAGGGTCAGGATTGCTGGCAATTTGGCGGCTTTTTAGCTGGCCTATGGCGCTTATAATCGTCGCCTCAGCTTTTGCTTTTATTTATCGTTATGGCCCCAGCCGCTGGGTTAAAGGAACGCCAATTATGCCGGGCGCAATAGTGGCGGCAGTATCTTGGGCGATCATCTCAGCTTTGTTTCGGCTTTATGTGTCCAACTTTGGCAATTACAACAGAGCTTACGGCGCAGTGGGTGCTGTAATCGTTTTAATGCTATGGCTTTATATGAGTTCTTTGGTACTTTTAATCGGCGACCAACTCAATGTCACAGTCGGAGAATCTATGAGGCAATCAAGGAAGGCAAAATTGGCATCTTTAGAGGCATCACCCCCAGAATCGGAAGCAGGATAAATTTCAATTTATCCTGCTTTTTTAGGATGCGATCGCGCTCGTATCTAAACCTAAAATAGATATAATTCCCTCCAAAATACGCGGTTCTATGACTCTTGCCAACTCCCCCGAACTAGACATTACCCATCTTCCAGATCACACGGAGTTGCCCGACTCGGATGGTACTTTCGTGAAAAACTTCCAAGAACATCCTCAAAGCATTCTACTAACTAATTCTATTAGACCTATATTGCAGCAACTTCATCCCGATAATCAATACGCTATCGGTCAAGATTGTGGCATATATTGGCGCATCACCGAACCTCCAGAAAGAGGCGCAGAAGCACCAGATTGGTTTTATGTTCCCAATGTACCGCCGATGCTGAACGATCAGTTTCGCCGTTCTTACGTCTTATGGCAAGAATATGTTGCACCATTAATAGTGCTGGAATTTGTCTCTGGGGATGGTTCCGAAGAACGAGACAATACACCCATTACTGGCAAATTTTGGGTATATGAACAGGCGATTCGCGTCCCTTTCTATGGCATTTATGAGGTAAAGAAAGCCTCAGTGGAAGTGTATCACTTAGTAGACGGTCGCTATGAACTCATGAAAGCAAATGAGCGCGATCGCTATCCAATTTCTGCGATGGGCGTTGAGTTAGGCATCTGGCAAGGACAATATCAAAATATGGAAGCGCCTTGGTTACGTTGGTGGGATGCACAAGGCAATCTCTTGCTGAGTAGCGATGAGCAACTTGAACAAGAACGCCTTCGGACTGAAAGATTAGCAGAACGTTTACGCCAGATGGGAATTAATCCTGATGAAGTGTGATTGCTAGTGAAGGCGACGCGATCGCATTTCATAGAACAAAGGAAGATGCGATTGCATTTCTAAAGTTAACTGAGAGGCGCTAATTATTGATAAATTCGTGCGATCACAAGCTAATGTATTGTATATCTCCCGCTATTGATTATGCTTACTCAACATTGCATTGATTTTCAATAAGATCAATTACTTTGAGCGCCTTATTATAGTATTCTTTTACCCTGACATAAGTTATTCCAACATCCCGACCGTGTGCAATGTTGTGCCTGTTTGAAACGATGCTGTCAACAGCATCCTTTAGTTCACCTTCAGTAACTTTCCTAAGCTCAGATTCCCATTCTGGACTAAATAATCCTGTTAACTGAAGAATCTTCTCCATCTTAGGGTTTTGAAAATCCTCCAATTTACGTTCAACAAAGTTTGCCACATAGGGAACTGCCTTTTTTTTGGCATATTGACTGTATATGGCACGCACTGAATTTTCTAAGAATCCTGAAACGCGAATACACAAGTATCTTGCCCAATGAGATTTAAGCTCAATATCATCTGGTAGTGAGGAAATTTTTGTAAATAGGTCATCAATGCGCTGTCGCTCACGTTTCACCTCAATATTTTTCATTCTACGTTAGCAAAAGCTTCTGTCGCCAAATGGATTCTTTGCCTAACATTCCTTTCATGTGAGGTATTAGCAGCCTTCACAGACACACTTATAAAACCTTCATTGCTCAATAGAATTTTATACTTTTCTTTTAAAGATTGATAATTTTTAATGGAGCGTTGTTTTAAATTTCTGGCAATCCCAATCATTACTGCGTCAAAAACAGCTGCATTCATTCTTTTTACAGGTTTAAATGCTTCTTCACCAATACTTTCATAAACGACTTGAATAGTCTTTTCAAAGGCTTGGCTGAACTTTTCTTTTAAGTCTGTATCCAAGTGTTGATTTTTGCCCATAAATTTATTGAGAAATCCCTTCATGGGCAGTTGATATTCTTGATCATTGAAGTAAAGTGCTAAGAATCGGAGTATAAGTTCCTGATCTCTCATGTTTTTATCAACGGAACCAAATATAGCTCTCCAAAAGCGATTTTCGTTTAGCTGATGAAGCAGAGCGTTAAACTCACCGTGATAAATACAAGAACGAATTTCTTGGGGTTTTAAGAGAGTTCCACCTGTATTTAGCCTTTCAAAAATATAGTAGATGCTGCTGTCATCATCAGAAGGCTCATCCTGTTTGACAATTGTCGCGTGTAAAATAGAGTCATCCAATCGGCGTCGGTCTTCATCGGCAAGCGATTTGTATGTAGACCCTTCAAATTGCTGCTGTACACCTTTTAGGGCAAATTCTCGCTCAGTTGGTTTGAATATACCATCGTAAAAGTATTGGAGGGTACGCAATCTCTGCTGCCCATCGATTACCAGCAGCTTCTGAGTTTCTTGTTCTTTTGCCAGGAAGATCCCAGGAACTGGTAAACCAAGCAAGAGTGACTCTATAAAGCGAGAAGCTTCATTGAGTTTCCACACATAACCACGTTGAAATGAGGGAATATATATGCTCTCGTTTTTCAGGCGTTTAACTAAGCCGTCAACAGGATAATCTGCCCCATAGCTATTTATGGAATATTTGAAAGGGATGATCTCGTCCGAATCATCTTCTAAGTTGTCTTCAAGTAGAGTTTGTTGCTCTTGTGTCATAAATTGGTAAGTTAATTACTTTTTTTGAAATAAATGCTTCATAACCATTGTAAATATTTTATAGTACTTCTCGGTTATGTGAGGTACATTCTCAAAACTTGAAAGCTTGATAATACTGAATTTGGGCGTACCTTACTGGTGTAACAACCGCTATAGAAGCTGTTGATTAGCATGGCGCGATCGCTCTCACACCCCACACCTCACCGAAACGCGATCGCTTAAACTTGTTGTAGCTTGGTTCTTTTTTTCTAACTATTTATACGGTTTACCGCTTGCATCCTTAGCGGCTTCATATCATCTATTGTTTATTAGTATATTCACTTGATAATACAGTTTTCTAAGCTCTCAACCTAAACACAAATAACTAATAATTTTTTATAAATAATTCCTTCCCTTTAGCTGCAAAATCTTTTTTGTAATTATTCATTCCATACTGTAACTCCCACTCGGTTATCTTAGCAAAGCTGAATAGATCCCTAATTTTTGGTGAGTCATCGTATGTAATCAACCACCTGTAGTTGCATTTTTGTAGATTAGCTGCAAATCGTTCATGATCGAATGAAGTATGTAAGTCTCCTTTCACTCCATATAGCTTCGATTTTGTCGCTTTCCAGTATGGGGGATCGAAAAATAAAAAGACATTTCCTCCATCTTCAAACAACAAATTTTCATAATCCCCATGCGTTACCTTAACTTCTGATAACTGGGGAGAAATTTGTCTCAGCCTTTCAATAGAAGATTCAGTAAACCTTTGTTCAAAAGCTTTTTGAGAATAGCCTCCTGAGTCAACTACTCCAGAAAAAGTAATACGATTCATGATGAAAAAGCGAACCGCCCTATCAAATTCAGTGTAGACATTGGTTTGATCTGTAAAATAAGCGTATAAATCTCTACCATTCGCATACTTTTGGCGTAACTGCATAATTGTATCTACTAATTCTTCAATTTTGTCTTTAGCATTTTTCCAAAAGCAGTATAAGTCATAATTAAAATCATTTATCCAGTAACGTATCGAAAAACGGTGATGCGTTTGCTTAAACCCTAAAAAAACCGAACCACCTCCAACAAATGGTTCTCTAAATTCCTCAATATCTAGAGGAATATGATATATTATTTTTTCAAAAACCCTGGATTTTCCTCCAGGGTATCTTAAAGGACTTTTTTTCATATTACTGGTTCTCAGATATCGAAATATAGCAATCCTATTCGAGTTGTTATCTATTCCTTCAGATCCCCTACTTCTTAAAGGAATTGGGGGTCTCGTCTTTACGAATTATTTGGAAAGGGCAGAAATAAGTATGATTGATATACGCTTCCATGTTTAATCTTTAAATCATTTATACTTGTTTTTATTTAAGCATAATCTAATTATATTAGATTGCAATATGTAAGTTTTTGGATTATTATTAATTGCATATAAATATATGCTGGGAAAATTTAATCAAAAGTGAAGTTATATGTAAAACTCTTAATTGATAAGTAGCAATTTTTTCTATCTTCGTTGTTACATAAACTCATTTTGAAAAAGCAAGATTGTTTTCTAGACAACCCAGCGCAATCAATCCAGATATTGATGTCTATTATGACACCAGTCAAAGTTTCCCAGCTATTTCCTTCAAGCCAAGACATCTGCCACCTCACAGAGTGATACAAAACATCAAGTTTTTGCAACCAAAGAGTCTTCACCAGACCTAGGTGGTACAATCAACAACCATAGCTAGGGGTGCCTGAAACAACCAGGCTGAGATAGTCCCTTAGAACCTGAGACTGGGTAATACCAGCGGAGGGAAGCTGTTAATAGAGGAAATCAATATGCGGACAGAATGGGTTGCCAAGCGTCACGGGCAGAGCAATGTCACTCAAATGCACTATGCTCGTCAGGGTGTCATTACTGAAGAAATGCAGTATGTGGCACAGCGGGAAAATCTCCCAATTGAGCTAATTCGGGACGAAGTGGCGCGGGGACGAATGATTATCCCCGCCAACATCAACCACACCAACCTAGAACCGATGGCTATTGGTATCGCCTCTAAGTGTAAGGTGAATGCCAATATCGGAGCCTCCCCCAACTCTTCCAATCTGGATGAAGAAGTCGATAAGCTGAAGCTGGCAGTGAAATATGGTGCCGATACCGTAATGGACTTGTCCACAGGCGGCGGTAACTTGGATCAGATTCGCACGGCAATTATCAACGCCTCACCTGTGCCAATTGGAACTGTTCCTGTGTACCAAGCTTTAGAAAGCGTCCACGGCACAATTGAAAAGCTTACCCCCGATGACTTTCTCCATGTCATCGAGAAACACGCCCAGCAAGGTGTCGATTATCAAACCATCCACGCCGGAATTTTAATTGAGCATTTGCCTTTAGTGCGCGATCGCATCACGGGAATTGTCTCACGCGGCGGCGGCATTCTGGCACGGTGGATGCTGCACCACCACAAGCAAAACCCGCTTTATACCCACTTCCAAGACATCATTGAAATCTTCAAAAAATACGATGTCTCTTTCAGCCTAGGAGATTCCCTCCGTCCCGGTTGTCAGCATGATGCCTCAGATGCCGCGCAGTTGGCTGAACTCAAGACACTGGGACAATTGACTCGCAAAGCTTGGGAACACAACGTGCAGGTGATGGTAGAAGGGCCGGGACACGTCCCGATGGATCAAATCAAGTTTAATGTCAAAAAGCAGATGGAAGAGTGTTCAGAAGCGCCTTTCTACGTGCTGGGGCCATTGGTGACAGACATTGCACCCGGTTATGACCACATTACCTCTGCCATTGGTGCGGCGATGGCTGGCTGGTACGGTACGGCAATGCTGTGCTACGTGACACCCAAAGAACACTTAGGACTGCCGAATGCCGAAGACGTGCGTAACGGCTTGATTGCCTACAAGATTGCGGCTCACGCTGCCGATATTGCACGGCATCGTCCGGGGGCGCGAGACAGAGATGACGAACTCTCCCAGGCTCGTTATAACTTCGACTGGAACCGCCAGTTTGAATTATCCCTCGACCCAGAACGCGCGAAAGAATATCACGACGAAACTTTGCCAGCAGATATTTACAAAACTGCTGAATTCTGCTCGATGTGTGGCCCCAAATTCTGCCCGATGCAGACTAAGGTTGATGCCGATGCTTTGACAGAACTGGAGAAGTTTTTGGCAAAAGAACCCGTGACGCAAAGCTAGTTATTTAAAACGCAAAGGTACGCAGAGCGATAATTATTTTGCGTACCTTTGCGTTTTAAAAACGTTATTTGATTTGAGAATATTGCTGTTGAAGATCCTGAATTGTAAACACAGCCTGAAATTTCAGTCCTTCAGACTGGTATAACTCGGCACCGCCTTGTTGTCTATCTACTAGAGAAATTACTTCGTCTACACTGTAACCCGCATCTCGCAGACGCTCAACTGCTTTTAGGGCAGATTGTCCAGTCGTAACCACATCTTCTAAAACTACGACTTTCACACCTGCGGGAAGATCCGGCCCTTCAATGTATGCTTTTGTACCGTGTCCCTTGGCCTCTTTGCGGATAATCAGAGCAGGCAAACTTCGCCTCTCATAGGCGGAAACTACGCTTACTGCTGTCACAATCGGATCGGCTCCCAATGTCAAGCCCGCAACTGCCTGAGTATCCATTGGCAGCAGCGATAATAAGATACGACCAATTGCCAATGCTCCTTCTGGGTGCAGTGTCACCTGCTTGCCGTTAATGTAGTAAGAACTGCGCTGTCCGGAAGATAGAACAAAATCCCCCTCTTTATAAGCTAGACGGCAAAATAAATCCAGCAGATACTGGCGCAGCGTCGTTAAATCGGCAGTAGCAGGTAAAAAAGTTAAATCAGTCTGAGGGAGGATTTCGTTGCTCATCACTTGGACACAGAAGTAGTGGAACTATGAAAATTTGACCATCAATTATCTTAAACTTAAAGACTAGGTATGATTGAATAAAAGTGGTGGAGGAATGATATGGGAATGCGCTTTACTAATTTAATCGGTGTGTTGGTTCTCGCTGCCGCTTCGAGTGTAATTGCCGAGAGCGCGATCGCACAAAGAGCCACTATCAGTCCAGTAGGAGTACCTGTCAGCCCTTTCACCCTTGGCATTCCAGATGTTGTGGAGCGAGCCTTTTTTGAAGACTCTCAAACTTTTTTTGAAAATAATAGCACCCGCAGGCAATTCAACCTCATATTTGGAGTTGGGGGTATAGATCGAGCATCTTATCCCGATCTCGAAATCGTTCGCGATGCTCAGAGAATTGGTATTCTTTACCGAGAACTGCTTGAACAACAGGTTTCTAGCGATCCAATAATTCGCACTCCAGATTTACCTAATCCCTTCAATACTTCGATTTTGCAAAGCCCCACTGTCAACGTCAATGTTAGTGGCACTAGGGTAACAGGTAGTGAATTTGTGTTTGAAAGACAGCCTTTTCGTTAAAAACGGTAAAGGTATAAAAATAGTCCTGAGTATTTTAGAGACTCAGGACTATTTTTATTAAATGTACCCAAAGCGAATTTATAGCTTAAAAATAAAGAGCTTTGTGATGTGATTTGTCTAACCAATAAAATCAGTAAATATTGCCGAGTCAGAGAAGATGCTAGAAAGCTGGAGCAACAAATAACTGTCTGTGGGTTGGCAGATATAATAAGCAGGGTAAAACCTCTGGGCAGCTTTGTATTGACCGCCTTAGTTTCTTAGGTAAACCAACGGAGTAATATAGCCGTATTGTGTCCCAACTGCCATTGGAAGCTAGACAAGGGTATATAAATTTTTAATCGGCAGTGCAGGAGTTGAACCTGCCTAACACGAATTATGAGTTCGTTGCCTAAACCGCTCGGCCAACTGCCGTAAAGTAAACGTCTAAGTGTCGAGTATTACTCTGTTGCCTCAGGAATCAGTCAAAGATACATACTCGATGTTGTTTTAGGACAAGCCTAGTAAACTAGCTAATCTGCTGAGATTTACCCGGCTTCGAGTGCCATTGTATTACAGATACAGTGTTTGCGTCTACTCGTTCGCCAATAAAGACTATTATTCCTGATATAAAATTATAAGCGCTGTTTGCTAAAAATGAGATAAATTATCGGCGTGGCATTGACAGATTCGCTATCATAGGTTCCACTGCTGTAAGTTAGAAGCTATGTATAGCAGTAAGTCGCTGTTGTGGCAATTTTTATAGCTTGAACAACCAATGAAACTGAATGCAACTGTCGCCCTCACGTTAGTTTTGCTTGCCATGATGTTAGGCGCTGGCTTTGTGAGTGCGATCTGGGGGTTTACTGTGGGGCATGAAGCCCTAAAAGGAGTGACGCAGCCGGATGTGCGTCCTACCAATAAACTGGCTGGTAGCAAGCGGGCAACTCTGGGCAAGGAAGGAGCGGCAATGTTGCGAGAGGCAGATATCCTGAATAATGTCTACTCACAAGTTAATGGGAAAGGCAAAAACGCTAAGACTGAAAAAAAGGAAGAGGAAGTAAAGAGCGATCGCGAACCTACTACCGAGACTAAGACTCCTGAGTCCCAAACTAACCAGCCGGAGTTCCCGATTACAAGTCAGGACAAGGGCGTTAAGCTGGAGGTGCGCGGGGCGCGTCAACAGTCCGGTTCTTTGTTGCTGAATGTAAGCTTAAAGAATGAGTCTGGGTCTGCTGTGAGGTTTCTCTATAGTTTCTTGAACGTGACGGACGATCAGGGTCGTGCCTTGAGCGCTGTGACTGAAGGATTGCCAGGTGAGTTGCCTGCAAATGGGGAAAACTTTTCTGGGACAGTGAGTATTCCCTCGGCTTTACTGGAAGATGCCAAGCAGCTTTCTCTGACTCTGACAGATTATCCCGATCAAAAACTCCAGCTGAAAATGTCTGGGATTCCCGTGGTGCAGTAAGAAATTAAAAATTAAAAATTTCTTTTTAACTTTTAATTTGGGATTTTTAATTCTGCCTCACTTGCCCAATACCTAATACCCTCGTTACGGATGGTTACTCCCGTTTTGGTGATTTTGCAGGTAAATGTTTTTCCTCAACTCACCGGGCAAGACATTCTGCTGAGATTGTTATCGGTGCTACTGCTGATTGCAATCAATGGTTTTTTTGTCACAGCTGAGTTTTCGATGGTTTCGGTGCGGCGATCGCGTATTAACCAGTTAGTCGAAGCTGGGGATGTCCAAGCGCGAACCGTCCAAAATCTGCAACGCACTATAGAAAAGCTGTTATCTACTACTCAGCTGGGTATCACACTCTCTAGTTTGGCATTGGGCTGGATTGGCGAGAGTACGATGGCAGTTTTAGTGTCGGGGGCGATCGCCCATTTGCCGCTGTCACAGGAAGTAAACCGGGCGATCGCGCATTCTTGTTCTTTGCCAGTCGCCTTCTTTCTCATCGCCTATCTGCAAATTGTTTTAGGCGAGTTGTCTCCGAAATCCGTAGCACTGCTTTACTCGGAACAGCTGGCGAGATTTTTGGGACTGCCAATAAGAGCGATCGCGCGTTTCTTCAACCCATTCATCTGGATTCTCAACCAATCAACTCGCTTGCTCTTGCGGCTGGTCGGCATTCAGTACACTGGTCAAGGCTGGTATACTCGCGTCACGCCAGAAGAATTGCAAATGATTATCACCACCGAGCGCGAGTCTACTGGTTTAGAAGCCGAGGCGCGAGAACTCCTCAAAAACGTGTTTGAATTTGGGGAAGTCTTGGCAGAAGAAGTGATGGTTCCTCGTACCAGCATTGAAGCCATTCCCTATGATGCCACCTTCCAAACACTGCTGGATGAAATTGCCACCTCCGGTCACTCCCGCTATCCCGTAACTGGCGAATCCCTCGACGATATTCGGGGCATTATTTACTTCAAAGAGTTAGCAGAACCCTTAGCAAAAGGTCAACTGAAGCTGGATACATCGATTCAGCCTTGGATTCGTCCCGCCCGATTTGTGCAAGAAGGTCAGCCTTTGAGCGAACTATTACCAGTGATGCAGCGAAGTCACCTAGCAATGGTCATCGTTGTAGATGAATTTGGTGGTACCGCTGGATTAGTGACAATTGAAGATTTGATTGCTCAAATCATCGGCTCCGAGCCAAACTCTGAAAATACAGAAGAGTTAACTGTGCAAATTCTTGATGAGCAAACTTTTCTGGTGCAAGCACAGATGAACTTAGAAGAAGTCAACGAACTTCTGGATCTGAACTTTCCCTTAATTGATGAATATCAAACTTTAGGCGGCTTCCTGCTCTACCAATATCAAAAAATTCCTCTCCAAGGCGAAACTCTGCATTATGACAACCTTGAGCTAACAGTAGTTTCTGCCGAGGGACCACGCCTGCACCAAATTCGCATTCATCGGCAGGAGCCAGAGAAACCAGAGGAAGATGGGAATCATGCTAGTAAACAGCTACAGGAGAAAGAAATTAGGGGAGTAGAGGAGCAAGAAATCTTCTAGAAAGCTTGCGGTTATTGCGTCTGGGAACTCCTCACCCCATAGGGAAGCGGATCTTCTAGCCCCAATTCGGCAAAAGCAGCCAGACGCAATCGGCAAGAATCGCAAACACCACAAGCAACCTCGCCACCAACATAGCAAGACCAAGTTTGCTCCCAAGGTACGCCCAGCTGATTTCCAAGCTGGATGATTTCCGTTTTCTTGAGGTTTATCAGGGGCGTGATGATAGTAACTGGCTCTCCCTCTCGTCCCTGTTTTGTTCCCAGCCGAAATACTTCTTGCATCGCCTGGATATAGTCGGGACGGCAATCTGGATAACCGGAATAATCTAAAGCGTTTACACCAATATAAACTCGCTGGGCTTGAATGGTTTCTGCATAAGCCAGAGCAAAGCTCAAAAAGATAGTGTTCCGAGCAGGTACATAGGTGACGGGGATACTTTGATTCATTTCATCAAGCGATCGCCCTTCTGGCACCTCAATGGCGCTGTCTGTGAGCGCAGAGCCGCCCCATAGACGCAAATCAAAGGTCACTACCTGATGTTCTACCACACCAGCTAAACGAGCGATCGCTCGGCTTGACTCTAACTCGCGCTGATGTCGCTGCTGGTAATCAAACGCCAGAGAGTACAACTCGCAGCCCTCAGCCTTTGCCTGGTACAAAACCGTCGAGGAGTCCAACCCCCCAGACAACAAAACAACCGCTTTCACTTATAAATTCCCCGTCAACATATTTTCTTGCTGTTGTTAATCTTGTCAGTTTCAACTGACAACCGACAACTAATCACAGACCGGAAAGCCTACCCTACCGAATCTTGACAGACTCTCTGGCCTGTCCCAGGAACCGACTCCTCCCCAAATGGACGGGAAAAAAAGTGACACATCCGCCTGCATCAAATTTACAAACCTCAACACAATGGAAGAGAAGTTAAAATCTGACTTATAGTTTATGAATTTAGACAGAGCTTTGAAATTCTTCACAAATGAAGGCACTATGGTACCATCTGGATCGTCTCAGGCAAGTAACTATTGCTAATTGACCTATATACAGGTGGTGGAGGAGCATACAGGAGTGCAAGATAGCATATCAGGAAGATACCCAGAGGCTCATTTACAGCGCAACCAGCCGCAACCAATCCGCATTGGCGTAATTGGAGTTGGCAATATGGGGCAGCATCACACCCGCGTTCTAAGTCTCCTTAAAGACGTTGAACTGATTGGTGTGGCAGATATTAATGTTGAGCGGGGTTTGGACACTGCAAGTAAATATCGCGTCCGCTTTTTTGAAGATTATCACGACTTAATCCCATATGTAGATGCCGTTTGCATTGCTGTTCCCACAAGGCTGCATCACGATGTGGGAATGACCTGTCTGCAAGCAGGGATTCATGTCTTGATTGAAAAGCCAATTGCTGCCAATATTGCCGAGGCTGAATCTCTGGTAAATGCGGCAGCCGATTCTCACTGTATTCTACAAGTGGGACACATTGAGCGTTTTAACCCGGCTTTTCAAGAACTCAGCAAAGTGCTGAAAACAGAAGAATTGCTGGCTCTAGAGGCTCATCGCATGAGTCCCTATTCTCAAAGGGCTAACGATGTCTCTGTGGTTTTGGATTTGATGATCCATGACATCGATCTTTTACTGGAACTGGCAGCTGCGCCAGTGGTTAAGTTGACAGCTAGTGGTAGTCGTGCTTCTGATTCTGGTTATTTAGATTATGTAACTGCGACCCTTGGCTTTGCTAATGGTATTGTGGCTACGTTAACAGCCAGTAAGGTGACACACCGCAAAATTCGCCGGATTGCTGCCCATTGCAAAAATTCCCTCACTGAGGCAGATTTTCTCAATAATGAAATTCTGATTCATCGGCAAACAACCGCTAATTATATGACGGAATATGGGCAGGTGCTTTATCGGCAGGATGGGTTAATTGAGAAGGTTTATACCAGTAATATTGAGCCACTGCACGCGGAGTTAGAGCATTTTGTTAGTTGTGTGCGGGGTGGTAAACAACCTTCCGTAGGTGGCGAACAGGCGCTTAAGGCTCTGCGTTTGGCAAGTTTAATTGATCAGTTGGCTCTCGATGGTCAGGTTTGGCAGGAACCGGACTGGGAGAGTCGTTGTTTGAGTTCTCCAAGTGTGGCGATTTCCTATTGAGACAATTAAAAATGCCAAATTAAAAATTAAAAATTGAGTAATCCCTATTTTTAATTTTTAATTGGCAACGCTCGCCCAATTTCTTGATTCACCAGCTGATTTCCTTCGATGCTGAGGTGTATATGATCTCGGTAGAGGGTTTCTGGCTGCTGTTTTGAGTTGAAAATTGGTAGAAAATCTAGGTAGGCAATATTTTGCGCCTTTGTCAAGTCAATCAGGCGCTTTCTTGCTTCCAATTCATAATCGCGGGGGCCAGGTTCGCCGATTTCTCGCTTTAGAGGTGTCATCGCAAGCATTAAGCTGGCACCTTTTTGATCTGCTATTGTCTTAATTTCTCGGATTGCTTCTAGATTAAATCCGACGCGATCACCTGATTCTGCGTTCACCTGTGCCATCTCTGAGGGCGGCTTGTATGGCAATAAGTAGCGGCTGAAGGCTTCTACTATCCCAAGCGGCGGTTTCTGGCTGGGGTAGAAGCGATCGCGCCCTACTGGTACTGAAGTTGGAGCCGTACCGAATAAATCGTCGGTATTAATCAGTAATACAATTATCTGAGCGTCAAACGTACCAAATCGCTTGATGTAAGCTAATTCATTGCGCGGACACCAGGAATTCGCTGAAGCGTTGAGAACTTCCACCTGTTTAAAAGTATTACTATCGATAGATGATTCCAACAGCTTAGTCAGCATTGCGGAAAGCGTATTGGTTTGATCCGTCCACCAGCCACCATTAGCGATGGAATCTCCCAACAACAGCACCCGCATGCTAGACTCTGGGCGAGTTTCGGTTATTTCTGGGCTTCGCATCGAATATTGATTAATTTCTATCCGGTTGCCAAACCTGCGAGTCCGCTGATTCGGTGCTAATAAATAACCAATCTGCTCATCGGCAACGTAAACTAAGGGATTACCAAAACCAAACAGCAGCCGCAATCCCACTTCTACTGCCACTACCAACCCCACAACAACTGCTAAAATAATCAGCGCAATTTTCACGGATAATCCCCCTCAACGACAAAGGCTCTTATTAATATGCCCAACGACTGAAGTCGTGGCTACATAAACAAAGCCCGGATGGTACGCGGGCTAGAGTGATGTTTTGTAGACTCTAGAGGTGCAAAATATAAGTTTATCTCTGCTTTTTGAGCTGTTGCTGCGCTTTTTTGAGATTATCTTCAGCTTCTACATAATTAGGGTTTAATTGCACAGCTTGCTTAAACTTCTCAATAGCAACCCATTTATGACCCATTTGGGTGATAGACGAGCGCCGTATCACCCGCTAACCTAGTGATGGACACGATAAACTTTACAAATATTTGCTAATCTTCGAGAGAAGGAGGATCGCCGCGCTATGTCAGACTTGAATCGTGGAATTATGAAGTTTAAGGGAGCTGATAGCCCAACAGCGATCGCTATCTCATCTGTGGTGGTTTTGGGCGGTATTGCTTTCCTCATTTGGTGGGCGCTTCAATCAGCCTACGCCGTGTAATCTTCAAGGTGAGGATACTACCGATGCTGATAAAGCCATAAATTCAAGCCTTCGGGTTATTCAACGTTCCTGTAATCATCCCTGTTTTAGGGATAAAATTCTTGTGACGTGCAATTTATTCTTTCTTGTCCTCCTTATTTAAGGAAGATTAGGAAGATAGAATTTTTCTTAGCCCCCTTTTAAAAAGGGGTTCCGGGGAGGCATATCTCCCTTTTTAATAGGAAAGTAATCTTTAGATTTGCACATCGCGTAACTTCGATATTTAACCCAAAAAACTTTTAATTAGTTTTTCAGAGTCGCTTTTGTGAGCTTAACTCTGGATTTTTCCGTGGAAATTTTTCACAACTAAAGAATTATGGCAAGCATTCGGGATATTCTTGGTTATTACCGAAAATATTGGGTGATCGCGTGCTTTAGTATTGCCGCAGCCAGTATTTTTGAAATCATCGATCTAGCGGTTCCTTACGCCATCGGACAGATTCTTAATGTGCTGTCCAATCAACCGCTAGATAAAGCATTGCAAAATGCGATCGCATTCGCAGCCGATATTACCAATTTACCAGCAAATCAGTTCTTTTCCCTATCGGCACTGATGGGTTTAATCTTCCTTGTTACCGTAGTTAGAGCGCCGGTTCAGACTTGGACAAGCTGGTGGTTTCATTGGGATATAGCTTTGCGATCGCGTCGAGATCAAGCCCAAAAAACTCTAGAAAAAATTCTCACTCTGCCCCTAGAATTTTATGAAGAAAACAACCCCGGACGTATTGCCGGACGAGTTGCTAAAGGGCTAGAAAACCACACCTGGACTTACCCAGAAATTGCCGGACAGTTTATTCCCAAGCTATTCCGAGTCCTGGGTATATTTGGAATTATCTGGCTAATCGAGTGGCGCATTGCTTTAATATTTCTAGTTTCGTTCCTGTTTATCCTCAGCTTCAGCCTCAGAGGTTTAAAGCACTTGATGCAACAAGAACGACAGCTAGATAAATACATGGAAAATACCCAAAGCCGCACCTCGGAAATCGTCACCAACATCAAAACAGTCAAAGCATTTGCTACTGAAGGCATAGAAATAAAACGGCAACGACAACGCTTAAACCGCGAGTTTAAAGTAGTTGATTACCGCATTCACCTCGGTTACATCAAACTCGCCACTTGGCAAAAGACTATCATTCAATTTTGTGTTTTGATGGTGCTAGGCTTGACTCTCGACTCTGCACTAAAAGGACAGATTTCACTTGGTCACTTCGTGACGACTTTAACTATTTCCAGCATGGCTTATGCAGAGTTGGAACCAATCGCCAACATAGCCGAGATTTTCGCGCGTCGCTATGCCTCAATGCTTCGGTTTCACGAATTTATGCAGCATCCGTCTGGAGCAGATGCTGGCGATTTGGTCATAGATTCATCTGCGATTGCCACATCCTATCAATTCACCGGAAAAATCGAATTTTCCCATCTAACTTTTGGCTACGACACCAGCCGCCCAGTTTTACAAAACATCAATCTACTGATTGAACCGTATCAAACTGTAGCTCTAGTAGGTCGTTCAGGATCGGGAAAATCTACCTTAGTTAAACTGCTGTTCCGGTACTTTGAACCTACACAGGGAAGCATTTTAATGGATGGGCAAGACATTCGTACCCTGGATGTCAGCAGCTATCGGCGGCGGTTAGCCATTGTCCACCAAGAAGTAGACATCTTCAACGGCACCTTGCTAGATAATCTCACTTACGGGAACCCCAAAGCCACCTTTGAGCAAGTGCAGGAAGCCTGTCGCATTGCCAGAGTAGACGAAGTAATCGAGCATTTGCCGCAAGGTTACTACACCGTTGTTGGGGAGCGGGGAATGCGGCTTTCTGGGGGGCAGAGACAGCGCTTAGGCATTGCCAGGGCGCTCCTGGTGGAACCTGACGTTTTGATCTTTGACGAGGCGACTTCCAGCCTCGACTACGAATCTGAGCGCTCAATTCAGCTTGCCATGCGTAGCATCCTTGGTACCCGCACCACAATCATCATCGCTCACCGATTAAGCACTGTCCGAGAGGCAGATAAAATCGTCGTTCTCGACCAAGGACAAATTGTAGAAGTCGGTAGCCATGCGGAACTACTACGCAGTCAAGGAATTTACCGCCGCTTGCACTCACTACAAGAAACTGGTGAGCTAATGTAAAGTTAAAAGGCAAAAGCTAAAAGGTAAAAGTTAAAAATTTTTCTTTTTCCTTTTGCCTATATTGCTCCAAGATTTCGGGAAGGCGCGATCGCGAGAGCGCTCATCGTCTCTACACCCTTTCTTTGGTGCGCTTTTGTCTTTTGCCTTTTTTATCTTCCCGTGATTTTTTTACCTGTTGGGTCATACATTCTGGTTGCTTCTGATATCGGTCCGCTTTTAGGAAGTGTTTGGCTCGATATCGCAGTTTTGGGATTGATGCTTTTGTTTTCGGCTTTTTTCTCCGGTTCCGAAACCGCTCTGACGGCGCTGGACAATCTTAAGCTCAGGGCGCTGATGAAAGAGCAGAGCGACCTAAGCCGGATGTTCTCACTGGTACTAGAGAACCGCGCTCGATTTATTACTACCCTCCTTGTCGGCAACAACCTGGTCAATAATTTTTCAGCGATTTTGACCAGTAATTTATTTGCCCTTTGGCTGGGTAATGCGGGTATAGGAATTGCCACAGCTGTTGTCACTTTTCTGGTGTTAATTTTTGGCGAAGTTACACCGAAATCTCTGGCTGTTAACAATGTGATGGCAGTTTTTAAGTTTTCCATTCGCCCGATATACTTGCTTTCAATTGCTTTAGCACCCATCATTTATCTGTTTGAAACTATTGCCCAGAGTGTGATTCGCCTGTTTCAGAGAGGTGCTGTTCAGGAGGGAGAGTCATTAAAAGACCTCCAACTGATGATTGAAATTTTGGGCGGTAAGGGCAAACTGGATTTGGATAAACACCAGCTGCTGAATAAAGCCCTGATGCTAGATAGTCTCAGCGCCCACGATCTCGTCAAGCCCCGGATTGAGATGCGGACTATCTCCCATGAGGCAACTTTGCAGGAATTTGTAAATCTTTGTTTGGAGACGGGATATTCCCGCATCCCTGTGCAGGAGGAGTCTAAGGATCAAATTGTGGGAATTGTTCACCTGAAGCGGGCGCTCCAGCAGCTCAATCAATTGCGAAAAGAAGGGATTGACAATGGACTGGTGACAGAGGCGATGGACCCGCCTGTGTATGTGCCAGACACCAAGCGAGTTGCGAATCTGCTCAAGGAGATGTTGCAACAGCGCCTGCACATTGTGATTGTGGTGGATGAGTATGGTGGCACGGTGGGGCTGATCACCCTGGAAGATATTCTGGAGGAGTTGGTGGGAGAGATTTATGATGAAAGTGATTTTCCGAGTCGGGCGATAACTGTGAGAAATATCCCGCGCTTCGGTGGAGGCTGATTGGGAGAAGTGCAATTCCCAACATCGGAGAACAAATTTGCCCAAAACCCTTTCCAATTTCTAAAAAGCTGTGCTACGATTATTAATCGTGGATCGAAATGGGTCGATGCCCGAGTGGTTAATGGGGGTGGACTGTAAATCCACTGGCTACGCCTACGCTGGTTCAAATCCAGCTCGGCCCACCACAATTCAGGTAAAATGGAAAAAGTAAAAATTTTATTTTGCCTTTTGCCTTTTTCGCCCGTGTGGCTCAGTGGTAGAGCACACCCTTGGTAAGGGTGAGGTCACGAGTTCAATCCTCGTCACGGGCTTTTAAAAATAGAAAATATAGACTGTATAGCAATTCAAGGGTTGGATGCTATACATCTGTAAGGACAAGGTAATTCCATCTCCTTTCTGTAAGGACAAGGTAATTCCATCTCCTTACTAAGGTGGCCGGAACGCCAGTAACGCCACATATTATATTTCATCATTCACCTAACGGAGAAACGGTATAAAGGTTTTAGTTTTTGAAAGTAATAGACATCCAGAAGCCCCACTTGTGACTTCTGCATGTCTATATTGGTTTTTTAGGTATAGTCGGGGCTTGAGGGATATTATTTACAACGGGTACGGCAGGACTCGAACCTGCGGCAGGCTGCTTAGAAGGCAGCTACTCTATCCACCTGAGTTACGCACCCACAGAATTCCTATCTTAGTATATAAAATTGTATCTGTGCTGAGTGCCGTAAAGCAAGCCGGAATTTCAAAGGTTTATAAAGTAAGGAGGCTCTTTTGAGCTATAAGAGCAATGTAGACTAGAAACCATTATACGAGAGATGCTTGGATACGATAGTGTATTAGTCAAGGCGATCGCTCTTCGAGCAGACTCACAAGGCAGCGTTGCCGGATTCTAAACCATTACCAGCGCTCTGTAGCCCTTGATCGTTGCGCGGCGATCGCCTATAAGGGACACAGCACCCCCGGCTATGTCAGGAGTCATTTGCCAGTGTCATGTTTATTCTGAAACGGCAGGATGTTGAAATCTCAAGCATTCAGCACCCCAAGCGGGAGCAACAGATCCCAATTCTCAATTATCAGGGGCAGACATTTCGCTTGCTAAGTGTCTTTGCTGCCAATCAAGCAGAAGAAGCCAGAGCCTTTTGGCGCGACCTCACCGATAACCGTGGCAAAGCCTGCGTTTTGCTGGAAGAGCCAGATCGGTATAGTATTTGGGGCAAAATTCGCTTAGAGCAACTAGCAACTGATGCTGGTAGCGATCTCAAAATTACCCCTATAACGCAAGCCTGCCTGTTGCTACTCCAGGCGGTTTACATAGACATTGAAGACCTCTTAGGAAATAGGCAAGCTGGATTATTTCAGAAAGACCTTACTGATGTCTTCCGGCAGTGGCATTTTCCGGGAGCGGATTCGCCGCAAGCGGTGAAAAACTTGCTAACGATGGACCCGCTGACTAGCCTTCAGATTCCCGCTTGGGAAGAACATCATCTGATAACTCTGTTGCAAGAACTTCATCGCCTGGGTAAGGAGTATTTTGGCAATACGAACTTTTCTCAGGGAGTAAAGGATACATTACAAGATATGCAACCAGGGGAGCTGAATCAGTTTATTGAGTGGTTGAATCAATCTCCCCTTGGTAAGCTGTGGCGCTAAAGAAAAATGTTTAAGGTAATGTACCGGAGAAAAGCATTGCCAGAGGAGACACTTACGCTTCCTGAGATGAGATTTTTTAGGCGATTATTCATTTAAATGGTATTTGCCATCGAAACAAAAGCGTGCATCCTTTTTTTTTTGAGGACTTATGAGCAGCTCTTTGGAAAAGTCATCGGAAAATTCATCTACTTGGCAATCCATACTGGGTGTTCAAACCATTGTGATCGCTGGAATTGCCTGGGCGGTACTAGCACTGCTGTATTTTCTGCTGTTTAGCATTTCAGCGCCAGGGGAAGATCGTCCACTGTGGTACACGATTGGAACTTACATTTTTGAAGAAGTGGCTTATCTAGGCGCAGCAGTGCTGTGTTTTAGAAACTGGCGCTCTCCTCAGATTGTCAGCGGGCGTAACGTCTGGCTGGGATTCGGTATGGGAATGTTGTGCTATTTCCTGGGAAACTTGTTGTTTTGCTATTGGGAATTGGTTTTACATCAAGAACCAATTGTGTCGCCTGGGGATTTGTTTTTTGTGCCTGCCTATCTGTTTCTTGGCTGGGGCATGATTTTAGCGGTAATCTCAAGACGATTGAATCTAGAAATTTGGCAGTGGGCAGTTGTGGGCGCGATCGCATTCGTCGGTATTGCCTTGGCACTCTGGCTTTCCTTTGCCCCCCCCAAGCAGTCAACAGCAGTTTCAGTTGACTCACTACCTACTTCTTCAACGCAAGTGGCTAATGGGAATTTAGCCAAGAAAGCGAATGCCTACGGTACACCCACGGCCTACCCTGCTACCAAAGCACCAGCAGTCAAAACCGCTAAATTAGCACAAGGTAAAACCTCTGCTACAGGGGTTCTAGCTGCTACTGCTGAGCCAGCACCGCCCCCAGCCTGGGTTCTATCCGTCGAAAAACTACTAGAACCATTGGCGGGATTTTTAAACATCTTCTACGTAGTTATCGATATCTTCCTGTTGATTATTGCTGCAACCGTATTGTTAGCCTTTTGGGGGGGACGCTTTTCCCAATCTTGGAGGATGATTGCAGGAGCAGCTTTTTCCTACTATGTTGCCGATATGTGGCTTAAATACGCCGATACTTACATTGGCGATGAATACCAAAGTGGCGGACTATTGGAAGTGTTCTGGGTTTTCAGCGGTGTGCTTTTTGCCATCGGTGCTGCCCTAGAATTTGACACCTCCAGTCGTTCTCGCCGCAGCGGACGCAAACGTGCTTAAAAAGTGGCATGAGTGTGAGAAAACTCTCAGAATCAGATAAACGCGAAATCCTTAACCTATATCGACAGCCAGGAGAGACAACCTCAACCCTGGCTACTCGTTATGATGTCAGTAACTCGACAATTAGCCGCCTCCTAAAAAATCGTCTGTCCGAGAAGGAATATGAAGGTCTGATCCAGCAAAAGCGGGCTACTCGTAGCCATAGCAGCGTTTCGGAACCAACAGCCTCTGAGGAAGACGAACCACAAGAGACGTTGCCAGAAACCTTTGCACAAACCGAAAAAAGTGAAGAACCCTCTGCGGAAATCTTTAACTCCGAACGGCGACGTCGCAGGCGCTCGTCAGTGGAATCTTCGCTAGAGACAATAGACACTACGGAGGATGAAGAAAAACTTCCTTCCTCAGAGCTTCTTGGGACATCGTCCGAGCCACTGTTCGAGGTGGCAGTTGATTCAGCACAGACAGGTGGTGCCGAACGGCTGGATGATGATAATTACGCTGCCGAAGTCGAAGCCAGCGTTATAGAAGAGATGCTCTTAGAAGACCTGAGAGCTTTAGACAACGATGAGGATGATGAGGACGACGAGGACGACGACGAGGATGCAGATTTAGAAGACCTCGAAGACGAGGATTGGGACGATGATCCGCCAACGCCAAAAATTGGGCATCAAAGAGGAATGTTACGCGGTGAAAACCGCGAAGGAGTTCAAGTTTTACCCCTGTCCAACGCGGTGCTTCCCAAAATTTGCTATTTAGTCGTTGACCGTGCGGCAGAGTTAATCTCTCGTCCTCTCAAAGAGTTCAGCGATCTGGGACAAATTCCTCCCCAGGAGTTTCAGCAGAGAACGCTGCCAGTTTTCGACAATCACCGGGTGGCTAGACGGTTTTCCAACCGCACTCAACGAGTGATTAAGGTTCCAGATGGCAAGATGCTTCAGAAAACTTGTTCGCAATTGCAAGCTAAGGGAATTACCCGCTTGCTGATTGATGGTCAAGTTTACTCTTTGTAAGGGGCAGTTATGAAAAGCTGGCACGTTCTCCAACATGGTTGCTGCTCTCTAACGCTTCTGCCAGCCTGGTAGCCAATGTTTGTACCTGCTCAATGTAAGCGTCTTGCCTACGCAAGACGCTTACATTGGCTTGTTGTCAGCTAACTTTGGTCGCCGCTTACGCACCTCTGGAGCATTAATCTTGCAGACTGGCAATTAAAAATGGCTGCATATAGATTCGGTGGGATTTTTGATTCTAGCCCTCAAAAACCCATATTAAGCAGTTAATTAATAAATTTAGAACCGCTTATAGCCTAACTGACTACCGTATTTTTACTGAAAATAATTAGAGCCATCAATTTATATTAGTAAATTAACTTAAACTATTAATATTTTAAACTTTCTTAAAGAAAATATTTGTAAAGTGATGCAACTAACCCTTATAAAGCAGGGAGTCACTGAGAGTAAAATAATTATTAAGACTTAACTGAGCAACGAGTAAAGCTTGATGAAAAAGCAGTTGTAGCTATTAAGGTAGCAACAAACAAAGGCGGCTATTGAGCCAATGAAAGCTGGTATTTCTAGTCTCTTAAACAGTTTATATAACCTTATTAGCAGGGAGAGCGGCGCTATGGAAGTGAGCCACCTACTCAGGCTTTACGAAGCAGGACACAGAGACTTTGCAGGTGTAGACCTCAGCGGAGCAGACCTGCGGGGAGTTACTTTAATCGGGGTAAATCTCACAGGCGCTAACCTGATAGGAGCCAAGCTTAGTCGCGCTTTTTTAACTAAGTCAGACCTGACAAAGGCTTCCCTAAATTGGGCGGAGCTGAACTTTGTCAAACTCAGTGAAGGCAAACTGGTAGATGCAGATTTAACAAAAGCTAACCTTAGCGGGGCGTTTCTAGTGAAGTCAAAACTGCCTGGAGCTAAACTCAGTGGGGCAAATCTGTGCGCCGCCAATCTGCGGGAAGCTAATCTATGGGGAGCAAACTTGAGCGGTGCGAATCTGCAACGGATAAATTTGCGGGAATCAAACTTAAGCGGTGTTAACCTGAACTGGGCAAACTTAACCGAAGCGAGACTCACTGGCGCGAAGTTGTATGGCGCATCTTTAAATAGCGTTAACTTAAGTAGAGCTTTTTTGAAGGGATTAGACTTGGGTGGAGTTGATTTAGAGGGAGTCAACCTCAGCGATGCCAAACTGACTGGCGCTAACCTGGAAGGCTCCAACTTGGTAGCAGCTGATTTGAGTGAAGCGATGCTGCGCGGAGTTAACCTCAAAGGAGCAGACTTAAGGAGCGCTAACTTGGTAAACGCTTGTTTAGAGGGAGCAGATTTAAGCTGGACGATTCTCAGTAAAGCAGACTTTAGCGATGCAAATCTCAGTGAAGCAAAACTGGTAGGAGCAAACCTGGAAGGTGCCAAACTTAGCGGCGCTATACTGCCATCAGAAACACTAAACTCCGTCTATTCAGCAAACGTTTTCGCTATGACAGCGTTTGAAGAAGCAGTGGAACAAATGGTTGGATAAAAGCTTGACGACGTAGGGACACGACGGTGTTGCGTCCCTACACGAACTAATCATAAATTGCAGATTATGGATAAGGATTTTGCTACAACTGGCTACGGTGTAGTATTAGTAACGGCATCTTCGCAGGAAGAAGCAGAAAAGATAGCCCAAAATTTAGTACAATCTCGTCTTGCTGCTTGTGTTAGCTTGATGCCAGTGCATTCCATCTACACCTGGCAAGGAAAAGTGAACTCAGAACAAGAGTGGCAGCTGGTAATTAAAACAGATTTGGCGCACTTTTCCACCCTAGAAGCTAAGATTCGAGAATTGCACTCTTACGAAGTACCAGAAATTATTGCTCTCCCAATTTTGGCTGGTTCTCAACCTTATTTACAGTGGATTTCAGATAACGTGAATGAGAGATAAAGCCTAATCCCCAGCCCCCTTATCTTGCAGGGAAGGGGGTGAAAAAAGATAAGGCACGGGGGAGCAAAAAGCCCCTTTTATGTAAAAAAAATTCTTCTGCTTCCCGCTCTTCTTCTGAGGGGTTGTTCTTCGGGTGGAAGTAATTAGGGAGAGGTTTTCTTAAGTGTCAATAGCTGCTTCCAAACGTCTTCCCAAATCGATAATATCTTCAATTCTGGCAATTTGATTCATCCATTCTTCAGGAATATTTTCTACTCCGTAATAAATGCCAGCCAAACCGCCAGTAACAGCTGCTGTAGTATCAGTATCTTCGCCCAAGTTCACAGCTTTTAAAACAGCCTCAGAATATGAGGAGCTATTTAAAAAACACCATAGAGCAGCCTCTAGTGTATCAATGACATAGCCTCTAGACCGAATATCATCTATCGGTAAAGAGGCAATTTCACCACTGTTAACTCTATAAAAATGATGTTTTTCTGAAGCGTATAAAGGTTGAATGTAAATTTCTTGGGCATTTTGAATTCCCTGGAGATAGGCATCTGATGGAGCCATTCCTTGCAATAAACAAACGGCGATACTGATATAGATACCGCAGGCAATTTGACAGCGTAAATGAGCATGAGTGATGCAAGATACTTGATGTACGCGCTCAATTAATTTAGGAAAACTTAGAGTTTTGTGATAATAAGCTAAAGGCAAAATTCGCATCAAGGAACCATTGCCATTACTGTATTCATCTGTACCGCCAGCTTCTACAGGTGGGAAACCCTGTTGCAGACGCTCAAGAGCATCATAGGTGGTATTGCCGATATCGAAAACTTCACCGTGGGGAGTCCAGTAAGCTTCGTTTAACCAGCGGCAAAAAGAGGATGCGATCGCGTCTATTGAAAACCCGCTACATAGAGATTCTGCTAAACAGAAAGTCAGAGAGCTATCATCGGACCAAGTACCAGGAGGTTGATTATAAGTTCCGTAACCTAGCATAGTTTCCACTGGTGACTTCAGCCGCTCTACTCTATTGGTGAATTCGACTGGAACACCCAAAGCATCACCCACACAAACCCCGATCAGCCCTGCCAAGATTTTAGAGCTAGTTTGCATCATTTTTGCTTGCTCCTCGACGCTGCCAAAATTCTGCAATTCTTTTCTGCCATTGTTGCCAGTAAACTATCATTTTATCTGGATCGAACCAGAACACTTCAGCTTGCATTCCCGGAACTGCTACAACCACGCCAGCATGATTTAATTCAATACCGTACTCTTGATAAAACTGGTTGACCGCGCCGCAGTAAGCCGCCAACTGAATTGGCGCATCATGTAAGCGTTCTGCGGAACCTTTGGGTTTATCAGCAGTTTTCCAATCCAAGACGCAGGGGACACCTTTGTAACTAGCCACACAATCCACTCTCCCGGCATAAGTCAAGTCGTAGTGGAAAACAGAACCTTCCACTAAGCGCACCTCGTTAATGTCTTGCAAGACAGACTGCAAGCTCTCCCAGTAGGGTTTAGCGGCGTCTGGACAGGAGATATCCTCACCAAGCAGATAGCGCTGAATGTGCTTGTGGGTGGAAGTACCACGACGACTAGCAGCACCAGAAATGCGATTAGCTTCTTCTACTCCGACTCGGTTGCGCCAGTTGAAGAGTGCGTCTCGATCTTCTTGCGGTTTGGTAGCGTTAAGTATAGTTGTGACACTGGGGAAGCGATCGCCCTTAGCATCAACATAGTATTGTTTCCCGTATTCACGCACCGCTTTTGCACGGTGATGAGGCAGCAGATTGATGTTAAACGGCATTGGCAAATTCGTTTTTCTTTAAACTTTAAAAGGGTTGTCCAGAGGGGAGATTTTGATGACTCCTTCTTTATTTGAACAAGAATAAAAGTAGCGCAATTCTTTGTGGCACATCGTCCGTACACTTATAGTCCGTGGACAATCAGAATTAGCCTATCCACTTTTCCAGTCCAAGCGATCGCTAACTCACAGCGATCGCCTGATGATAGTCAAAATTCAATTTTTTTATTTAGCCAGATATAAATTACTTATACTAACTCAAACCCTCTATTTTTCTAGGGTTCAGACGTTTTTTAAAGCCGATGGTGAGATTTGAACTCACGACCAACTGATTACGAATCAGCTACTCTACCGCTGAGCTACACCGGCACTGCCAGTTTTTTATTATAACTGATGGAGAATCATTTCTGACAATAAGGTTTTATCCCAATGTTCGGTGCCATCGTGTAAAGATAGACTTAGATATGGGGGTATCGAGACTGATGGCACCAAATTTAAAAAATCGTAATAGTAATAGCAGAAACAATCAGCGAGTTGATCCTGAACTATATAAGCGCCTGAAAGCCGAAGCAGCCTCTCCCTACCGGGGTTTGAGGCAATTTGTTTACGTGGCGTGCGGTGCCTCTGGCTTCATTGGCGGAGTTGTTTTCTTCGCCCAATTAGCAGCAGGAAAGGAAATCGCCTCAGCCATTCCGAACTTGGGGCTACAAATTGGCGTTGTTGCCTTGATGGTTTGGCTGTTTCGCTTAGAGCAAAAAGCTGAACGTAAGTAATAAAGGAGAACAGTTCCCGTAATCCTGCGGATTCCTCTAAAGAGTAAGGCGATCTAAGCTAGAAGAAGGGGTTAGCCAAGTATTCTATCATTTCTGTGGGGTGTAATCTACTTTGATGCAATAAACCGGTGTGACTTAAGAACTAGCAATTCTAAACTTCCTGCTGACTGGTTATGGTCGTACCAGCAGAAGCCTTACCTAAAATTGAGTTCATCGCATACATGGAACTAGAACAACGCTTGGGTCTGTATCAGGTATTCCTTAAGCTCTACGAGCATCATCATGGTTTACTAGATGAGATCCTCAAGCTGGAAAATACGGGCAACAAATTTGTAAACGGGCTTGCACCTCGGTATATCCAAGGTGTCGTGCAAGATCGGCAAGTGTATCTGGTTACAAACTTAGTGGACGCTAAAACCCAGATGTTGTTTCAGCCGCAGGGGGTCTGGACGTTGGGAAGGTCGCGCCAGGCTGCTATGCCAATTGCCGATCGGCGGTTGTCTCGTCAACACGCAGTTATTCAATATATTGAAGACGATGGTTTTTATTTGGTTGACCTCAACAGTACAAATGGTACTTTTGTCAATGGGGAACCAGTTTATCAACGAATTCTTCTCAAGGATGGCGATCGCATCCGTCTCGGCAGTCTTGCTTTTTCCTTCTTTTTCGGCAGCAACACCGTTATGCTGGGCAATGTCCCTCCATACTTAATAGCGGAACTCAACGCTATCTCCAATGCACAAGCATCTGACACCCCAGAAGATGCAGAGGCACCTACATCTTCTATAAAATCTAGAGACAAGCAAACTAATCATCCCAGAGATACTTCAATCTTCCTGAAATCATCAGATATCAATGATGAGCTAATAGCTTCTGCTATAGAGCCTCAGTTAAGCCCCAGACAACAGTCAGAAATTTTAGACCGCTTTTTCAGCAGGCGAATTTCAGATGCTGGTACTCAGAAATAGCCGCTATGAATTTTAGATTTTATGTTAAAAAACCCGTTTTCTCTAAGAAAACGGGTTTTTTATATCATTAGGTTGCGTTGAGGCGCCTTGCCCAACATTATCAAGAAAAAGTTGGGTAACGCTTGCGCTCTACCCAACCTAAAATTATTCTTAATCCCACTGCATTGAGAGGATGATTTACTCCCGAAAAATCCTTAATCTTCCTCTAGCATTTCATCGTCTACATCCACGTCTTCAGCGTCAACTCGCGAGACGGTATTTGCTGCAACCACAGCTCCCATTTCAAGTTTTTGACGCACTTTCTGCTCAATATCTTTAATAAGTTCGGAGTTGTCTTCCAGGTACTTAATGCTGTTATCCCGACCTTGGGCGATGTTGTCACCGTTGTAGCTGTACCAGGCTCCCTTACGGGTAATCACTCCAGTTTGTTCGGCGAGGTCAACCAAACAGCCTAGTGTCGAAATACCCTTGCCAAAGATAATGTCAAATTCCGCGATGCGGAAAGGAGGGGCAACTTTATTTTTGGCGATTTTGACTTTGGCACGGATACCGAATTCTTCATTGCCTTTTTTCAGGGTTTGAATCCGCCGAATATCCAGACGAACTGAAGCGTAGAACTTCAGGGCATTGCCTCCAGTGGTGGTTTCTGGGTTGCCGTAGGTAACGCCAATCTTTTGCCGCAGCTGGTTAAGGAAAACTACCGTGCAGCCCGATTTACCAATGTTCCCAGTGATTTTACGAAGGGCTTGGCTCATCAAGCGTGCTTGTAAGCCCATGTGAGAGTCGCCCATTTCGCCTTCAATTTCAGCGCGAGGCACTAAGGCAGCAACGGAGTCAACAACCACAATGTCAACGGCAGCAGAACGAACCAACTGATCGACGATTTCTAGGGCAGATTCGCCATTATCAGGTTGGGAAACTAGGAGATTTTCAATATCAACGCCCAGTACGGCGGCATAAGCGGGGTCAAGAGCGTGTTCGGCATCGACAAAGGCAGCGACACCACCCGATCTTTGGACTTCCGCGATCGCGTGCAGAGCAACAGTTGTTTTACCAGAACTTTCCGGGCCATAGATTTCAATCACCCGCCCCTTCGGCAAGCCGCCGCCCAAGGCTAAGTCCAGGGTCAGCGCACCGCTGGGGATCGTCTCTACCCTCATGCGAGTTGCATCGCCCAAGCGCATGATTGCTCCCTTGCCAAAGCTACGCTCAATTTGGTTTAGCACCAGGCTCAGGGCTTTTTCCTTGTCGGGATTGTTCGTGATTTGGATAGCCATTAATGCCTCAAGAACAGAATCAGGAGTGGTGATTTTACTTCCGCACTTAGCAACAGTAGCTTTTGTGCGGGCTGCTCCGCCTCACGGACTGGAGCTTCCTGTTTCAATGGCTGTTGACTTCAAAGCAAACAAGCTTTTGCGCCTCTACAGCCTCCACAGGCAGAAACGATGATATCCACCGCCTTTTTAGGATACATAATGAATGCTTGTTTGAGCTTTTCACTCAGGTTTTACCCTTTTTTTGGGTTCTTGAGTGAGTAGGTTTTTCCACCGATGGCATTGCCCCATTTAGGTTCATCACCAAAGCTGAAAAATGCCCAAAACAGCTACAAAATTTAACTTCCAGCTATTTTTATTCTACCACTTTTGGTGGCAAATTAGAGCGCGATCGCCCTTTCCTCCTGCTATACCCTGGATACTGCTGTATCCTGACCAAGCTAGAAGATATGAACCTATATTGTAGTTCAAATGTTCTACTTTAACCGAAAGCTGAGGGATAAATTGAGCAAAAAACGCCTGATGCTTGGAGAGAATAGAACTCAGGCATCGGGTAGTACATCTCAAGTCACCAAGTTTGGGTGCAAATGCTGAAGTTCTAACCAATTTAGCCAAAAGTTCCTGATTCATCTCAATCTCGCTACCCTAGAGACATAATTAGCATGACAGCTAGTGATTTAAGGCATCTTCTGCATCCACCAGGGCTACAATTTCTATATTTTTCTTTCTTTAAGCGATGAACCACTATATTCCTAACCAGCTGGTTCCAGATACAGCTGTGTCGGTGGCTGGGTTAACATCCTACATACAGCAGCTCTTAGAGCCAGATGAGCAGCTGCGCCAAGTCTGGGTGACTGGGGAAGTCTCCAGCGCATCCAAGTATCCCAGCGGGCTATTCTTCACGCTCCAAGACCCGGACGCTAAGGCGACAATTAGTTGTGTGGTATGGAAAAGCCAGCTAAACAAATTGATGCAGCTGCCAGTCCAGGGGGAGCAGTTAATTATTTTAGGTAGTATTCGAGTTTATCCCCAGCGAGGACAATATCAACTAATTGTTTGGCAAGCATTACCTGGGGGAGAAGGGTTGCAGGCGTTGCGTTATCGGCAGCTGCGAAATCGGCTGGAGGCAGAAGGGTTGTTTGATCCAGAACGCAAGCGATCGCTTCCTACCCATCCTCAAACTATCGCTGTTGTCACCTCACCGCAAGCAGCCGCCTGGGGTGATATTCAACGCACACTCAAGCAACGTTATCCAGGTTTACACGTCTTATTTTCACCAGCATTAGTACAGGGCGAACAAGCACCACTATCTATTTTGGCAGCGATTGAGCGGGTGGAACGAGATGGTCGCGCCGAGGTGCTAATTTTGTCTCGTGGTGGTGGTGCGGTGGAGGAGTTGACTTGCTTTAATGATGAACGAGTAGTGAAAGCGATCGCTAATTGTTCTATCCCTGTGATCACTGGAATTGGTCATCAGAGAGATGAATCTTTGGCTGACTTGGTTGCTGATGCCTATGCTCATACTCCCACAGCTGCCGCTGAACAAGCGGTTCCTGAACTCGCGACTCTTTACACCGAACACCGAGAACGCATTGAAGCGTTGAATGAGGCTGTGAATGAACAGTTTCAGACCAGCCTTTCCCAACTGCAACGACTCAAAAACTTGTTGCGGCGTTTGCCAATAGATCGGCAAATTCGGCAAGAAAAGCAAGGAATCGCCTGGAAGCGTCAACAACTGGTGCAGGTAACAGCACAGCATCTCCAAAACGCAAGCCAGCACACCCAGATGTTGCGGCAAAAACTAACCACTCTCGATCCGCAAAGTGTCCTTGCCAGAGGCTACGCTGTGGTAAGGCAACAAGATGGCGCGATCGCTCGTTCTACTGATGGGTTAGAACTGGGACAGGAACTACAAATTCAGTTGAATAAAGGACAAATTAAAGTCAAAATTAGTGAAATTATAGATACAAAAGAGTAGTTTGTAAATTTATACTTGTATTTCTTATGAGCAAATCCACCAGCACCAGCGACGCCTCAAAAAAGAAGCGATCCAATGCCCAACTACCGCCAGACTGGAACTACGAAGCTACTGTTGCCAAAGTTGAAGCTTTAATTAGGCAAATTGAAGCTGGTAAACTCGATCTAGCCCAGGTTTTTGATGAATTTAATACCGCTGTTGAATATTTGCGGCAATGCGAAACTTTTTTACAAGAGCGACAGCAGCAAATGAACTTATTAATTGAAACATTAGAGGATGATTCTAAAGACTAGAACAATTTAATTTTTCGTAGTAGCTAAGCTACTTAGGGCGAAGGATTCGCGGCAATAATTTTTCGCTTAGCTTCGATATTTTTTAACACGAACGTTTTGCCCCTACGATTTGATATCTTACATGTTTATTAGCTTAACCAGGCTTAGGCGATGCTACCGCGCTTTCTAGCTTCCTTGTAAGAAGTTCCGACATTTCTCAAACCAGCTTTAATCATTTGTTGTTCGAGGAGGGCGAAAAAACGAGCGCGATCGCCTCCTCGGACAACAGCCTGATTGTGCGCCTCTGCTAGAGCCACTGGATAGCCATAACCTTTCTGTACCTGAGCTAGCATTAAACTTAAGGCAGAGTCAAGCTTCTCTGGATTTTCGGCTACCCAAGCGGGAACCTCTACGCGGGCGATTTCTGTTCCCACGTGGACATAGCAGAAGTAAATTTGGTGTGCCCCATACAAGTCGAGAATTCGCGCAGAACTACGCCACAAGGTACTGCGTTGTCCAGGCTGAAGTTGGGAAGCCCAAAGGAAAGTATCGCGCAAAGGGTCAAAAACTTGGCAAGGTGCGCGATCGCTTTGACCGGGACAATGAGTCATGCAATCGGGGGCTGGGTGAGGACAAGCTGGTAAACGCAGGAAGTTAAGCGAGTCACTGCTGCGAGAAGCACTCAAGTAGCCCATTATGGGAATTCCAGCCTCGCGCAGAGCGTCCCAAGCTTCTAAAATTGGAGGCAGAATGCGATCGCGTGCTTCCCCCGGTAATTGTTCCAGAAACCAGTAAATTAGCGAACCATCCACCATCGCTAAAGTAGGGACTGGGGATTGGGGATTGGGGACTGGGGACAAGGCGGACAACATTTTTTTTCCCTTGTCTACCTCTCTCTGATTCACCCAATTGCAAGCTAGTTCTGCTAAGACCGACGTTTCGGAAGCGGTGCGTCGATAACCCATCCATTCCTCAGTGCGAATTCCCCACTGACGAGAAACGTACAAATCTTCAGGTTGGTAAAAAACTTCTGGCAGACTATCTAAAAGCGGGTGTAAACTTTGCCCATAATGTAGCATCACCCGACCGACGTTAATCAAATAACAGTAGGCGATTTCGTGGTGATTTGGGGCAATTTGGGAACCGTCTGTAGCTATGACGGTGTGACACGCTGGGGGAATTGGTAAATCGATGCAGGTAGAAAGGGGTTCGACTGGTGTAGCGGCATTAAAAGTTATGCGATCGCGCCACTTTTCTTGACGCTGCACCAGTTCTGCCTGTTGCGTTTTAGCTAGGATAAAAAATTGCTGGGCGCGTTCCAAGCGTTGGCGACTAGCAGCCGCCTCCAAAGTTAGGTGCTGACTAATGCCCTGCATTTGCCGCGCGAGTTTCGTTAAGTCCAGCATAGTTAAGCTACCAGCTTTTTGCCTATCAGCTATTAGCTTAATTGATGAAGCATCAAGATGCTCAGATTGAATTTATTGTTATGCAAAGACGAGAACATCAGCGTTAGTCATCGCCAGTCCAGTAGAAAGGGTGGCAAATTGCACTTGTGCAGTTCCACCAATACCGTCTTTATCAAAGAACAAACCGCCAGTTGTGCTGTTGTAAATGAAGCGATCGCTTGCATCCCCAGCACTTGCACCAATGTGGAACTGCGAAGCGGTAATTGCTGCATTTGCCGTTAGTCCTGCACCTTGGAAGTAAGCACTAGCTCCCGAAATGCCAATGGTGTCTTGTGCTAGTGAGAAATCAACAATTCTATCCACACCTTCCACCGATGGATCGATGAAGTCAAAGCGATCTGCACCGCGACCGCCTTTGAGGGTGTCATTGCCAGTACGACCCATCAGGATGTCGCTACCACTACCACCGACTAAAATGTCGTTACCCATCATGCCATTCAGGATGTCGTTCCCACCCCTGCCATACAGATAATTGTTGCCATCGTTCCCGGTGATAGTGTTGTTGAGGTTGTTACCCGAACCAGTGGTGCCAGCTAGGAGGATGAGTTTTTCCAAATTGGTACCCAGCGTGTAACTTCCCGGCGAACCTAGAGTAACTACAACTGTATCTATACCAGCATTCAAGCCTTCGTTGATGGTGGTGGTGGAAGCAGGATCGATTCTATAAGTATCATTACCTGCGCCACCATTGAGAATGTTGTTGCCGTCTCCACCAAACAGGGTGTCATCGCCATCGCCACCATTGAGAATGTTGTTGCCTGCATTCCCGATGATAATGTTGTTGCCAGCATTACCCGTGCCATTAATGTTGGCATTACCTGTGAGAGTTAAATTTTCGACGTTGGCGCCCAGCGTCCAAGTAACGCTTGATTGAACGCCGTCAAAGCCAGCATTTACTGCTTCGACAACGACATCATTGACGTTATCAACGATATACAGATCGTTACCCGCGCCACCTTCCATGCGATCGCTACCCGTACCCCCATCGAGAATGTCGCCGCCATCTAAACCGCGTAGGATGTCATTACCTGCTAATCCGTTAATCTCGTCATTGCCATTAGTTCCGTTTAAGGAGGGGTCGTTGCCATTAGTTCCGTTGATTATTGCCATATTCTTGTACCTTGTTAGGGAAATTTATAGTGTTTATGCGACGACGATATCAGCGTTGGTCATCGCCAGTCCAGTAGAAAGGGTGGCAAATTGCACTTGTGCAGTTCCACCGATACCATCTTTGTCAAAGAACAAACCGCCAGTTGTGCTGTTGTAAATGAAGCGATCGCCTGCGTCCCCTGCACTAGCACCGATGCGGAACTGCGAAGCTGTAATTGCCGCGCCAACTGTTAGCCCCGCGTTGGCAAACATTGAGCCAGAACGAGTAGCAATGCCAATCGTGTCGTCTACTACTGAAAAATCCGTAATCCGATCTACAGCGCTTGACTTGCCATGAAAGTAAAACTTATCGGCACCAATGCCGCCTGTAAGTACGTCGCTGCCACCTCCACCCACCAAGGTGTCGTTTCCCGGGTTACCAATTAGGGTGTCATTACCTGCTTTTCCTTTAAGAGTGTCATTGCTGTAATCTCCCCTTATTTCGTTGCCCAGTTCGTTACCTGTGCCATACATAGAAACGCCACTACTGATGCCATATAAATACAGGTTTTCCACGTTGGCACTAAGCGTCCAAGAGTCCCTAGAAAAAACCAAGTCCGTACCACCATTTACGCCTTCAACGATGGTTTCGGTGCCTTTAGTAACGTTATACATATCCCAGTGGAGGGTATAAGTATCGTTACCATTTCCACCGATGAGGATATCTTTGCCGCCTCCACCAACGAGGGTGTCATCGCCATCACCACCATTTAGAGTGTTATCGGCGCTATTTCCTTGAAGGAGGTTGTTAAAAGCATTACCTGTACCATTTATCGCCGCCGTACCTAGAAGAGTCAAATCTTCTAGGTTGGCACCCAGCGTATAGCTGACGAAAGTTTGAACTATGTCTCTGCCACCGTTGGCAGCTTCGATAATGGTGTCGGTGGTATCGTTGATGACATAAGTATCGTTGTCAGCGCCACCATTTAGGATATCGCTTCCGCCTCCTCCCGCAAGGAAATCATTGCCAGCGCCTCCAATTAGCGTGTTGTTAGCATCATTTCCGATCAGGGTGTTGCTACTAGCATTACCTGTGCCATTGATGTTGGCATTACCTGTGAGAGTTAAATTTTCCAGACCATCACCCAGTGTCCAAGTAATGCTCGATTTAACCGTGTCTGTGAAATATGGAGCAGAAGGATTAGAAGAATTGCTATCTTCAATAATTTGGTCGCCTATGTTGTCAACAATGTAGGTATCGCTGCCATCTCCACCCTCCATGCGATCGGCACCCGTACCGCCATCTAAAATGTCGTCGCCAGCTAAACCGAATAAACTGTCATTGCCAGCTAGTGGTCTGTCAAAAAAGAATTGACGGATAATAGAAATGTAAGCAACCCATAAACAATGCCAGCCAAACGATATATTGTTTCCCTGACAAATGAGGAACGGCAAACGCTAG